>CAMWLS010000014.1 GCA_947175205.1 uncultured Porphyromonadaceae bacterium
GTCTTAGTGCAGGGTGGGGCCATATGATGGGACACCCTCTAAATGTGGGAAACAAAAATTTTATCCCATATTTTGCAATGTCTCTTAAAATATTATAAATTTGCACATTGTAAGGCGTGCAGTGTCGCGTCAGCTACGTAATGAAATATAATTAATAAAAATAATATCTAAACCAAAATCTATCATCCTTATGTGGTTAACATGCTCATCTATAGGACGTAAGCTGGTTATGGCCGTAACAGGTGCCTGCTTGGTCCTATTTGTAACTTTTCACGTATTGATGAACGCTGTGGCCCTGGCCTGGCCCACTGCCTATAATCAGGTGTGTGAGTTCCTGGGCGCCAACTGGTATGCTCTTGTGGCATCTGTAGGTCTGGCTGCGCTGTTCATTGTTCACATTATCTATGCTGTATGGCTTACAATCCAGAACCGTAAAGCACGTGGTACAGACCGTTATGCTGTCACCAGCCGTCCTCCCCAGGTGGAATGGTCATCAAAGAACATGCTGGTTCTGGGTATTGTAATCTTAGCATTCCTGGTGGTACACCTCATTCAGTTCTGGGCCAAGATGCAGTGGCAGGAACTACGCCACGCAGAACTGGCAGTACTTCCGCAGCTCAGCGGAGCTCCCGTTCCTCCGGCCATGGGTACCCTCTTCCTTCAGATGGCTTTCTCACAGCCCTGGACAGCTATTGTGTACATTGTAGGATTCATTGCCCTGTGGTTCCACATGAATCACGGTTTCTGGAGCATGTTCCACACCGCAGGCTGGGATAACGGCATCTGGATTGAGCGTCTGAAGAAAATAGGTTGCTGGTGGACCACTGTGGTTGTGGCTCTTTTTATTGCCCAGGCCATAGTATTCACCGTTCTCTCTCATGAGAAGTATTATGAAAAAGATATAGCGCTGCAGGAACAGTATGCCGCATACTGGGATGAGCATGCAGAAAAGGCCAACACTGAATTCCGTTCAGAGATGGTAAACATCCAGACTCAGTTTAATGATATGCAGAATCAGGCATATGAGAAGCAGCAACAGGGTACATTCACTCAGGATGACGCCGCCGCCATGGAAGCCAAGCAGCAGGAACTGGACCGTCAGGGTCTTGAGGCCATGAAGAAATATGTGGCTGCCGCTGAACCCATGATTAAATATGCAAAGCAGCAGGCTCCTGACATGCACCCCATGAATCTGATAGAGACTGAGCACATGGTGGAGAGCTGCAAGAATCAGATTAAGGCCGTTGAGAACCAGCTTAACGGTACTCCCCAGATGATGGCCCGATAATCATTAACCCTACCCGGAAAAAGAAAACCAATATGGCAAACGATAAAAACCTGGAGGGTATGATTGACTCTACCCCCATCATGAAGGACTTCGCCGATATTGAATCGTCAAAGCTCCCCGAGTTTCAGATAGACTCAAAAATTCCTGAAGGCCCTGTGGCAGAAAAGTGGACAAACTACAAGGCTCATCAGAAACTTGTGAACCCCGCCAATAAGCGTAACCTTGATATCATTGTGGTGGGTACCGGCCTGGCAGGTGCTTCTGCCGCTTCCACCCTTGGTGAACTGGGCTTCAATGTTTACAACTTCTGTATCCAGGACAGCCCCCGCCGCGCTCACTCCATTGCAGCACAGGGCGGTATAAACGCAGCCAAGAATTACCAGAATGACGGCGACTCAGTTTACCGTCTGTTCTATGATACTGTAAAGGGCGGTGACTTCCGTTCACGTGAGGCCAATGTTTACCGTCTGGCTGAAGTCTCAAACAACATCATTGACCAGTGTGTGCAGCAGGGAGTTCCCTTTGCCCGTGAGTACGGCGGTCTTCTGGCTAACCGCTCATTCGGTGGCGCTCAGGTGTCACGTACCTTCTATGCCAAGGGTCAGACCGGCCAGCAGCTTCTGCTGGGCGCATATGCCTCACTGAACCGTCAGATTCAGAAGGGCACCGTGCGCTCTTTCAATCGTCGCGAGATGATGGACCTTGTCATCATTGACGGCCGTGCTCGCGGTATTATAGTGCGTAACCTTATCACCGGCGAGATAGAGCGTTATGCCGCTCACGCTGTTGTACTGGCAACAGGCGGTTATGGCCGTGCATTCTTCCTGAGCACCAACGCCATGGGCTGTAACGGCTCAGCTGCCGTACAGGCTTTCAAGAAGGGCGCATATCTGGCTAACCTCGCGTTCACTCAGATTCATCCCACCTGTATTCCCGTGCACGGTGAAGACCAGAGCAAGCTGACCCTTATGTCAGAGTCACTGCGTAATGACGGCCGCATCTGGGTTCCCAAGAAGAAGGAAGATGCTGAAGCCATCCGTGCCGGAAAGAAGAAACCCACCGATATTCCTGATGAGGACCGCGACTTCTATCTGGAGCGCCGCTATCCCGCATTCGGTAACCTCTGCCCCCGTGACATTGCCAGCCGCGCCGCCAAGGAACGCTGCGACGCCGGCTACGGTGTAGGTACAGGTAACGCCGTTTACCTTGACTTCAAGTACGCCATTGAGCGTCTGGGTGAGGATGTGGTACGTGACCGCTACGGCAACCTCTTTGATATGTATCAGATGATTTCTGATGACAACCCCTATGAGACTCCCATGATGATATTCCCCGCCAGCCACTATACCATGGGTGGTATCTGGGTGGATTATGAGCTGCAGACATCCATCAAGGGTCTCTTTGCCATTGGCGAATGTAACTTCTCTGACCACGGTGCAAACCGCCTTGGCGCATCAGCGCTGATGCAGGGTCTGGCTGACGGCTACTTTGTGCTGCCTTACACCATGCAGAATTATCTGAGTGACCAGATTAAAGTTCCTCACTTCTCAACTGACACCCCTGAATTTGACAAGGCGCAGAAGGACGTTGAGGCGCGTATTAACAAGCTCATGAACATCAAGGGTACCAAGAGTCCGGATGAGATACACAAGCGTCTGGGTCACGTTATGTGGAACCTTGTGGGTATGGGCCGTACACTCCAGAGCCTGGTGGAAGCCACAAAGGAGATTGAAGAAGTACGCAAGGAATTCTACTCTGACCTGCGTATTGTAGGTAGCGCCAATGACCTCAACACTGAGCTTGAGAAGGCTCTCCGCCTGGAAGACTTCCTCGTTATTGCCAAGATGATGGCCATTGACGCCCTTAACCGTAACGAGTCATGTGGCGCGCACTTCCGTGAAGAGTATCAGACCGCTGACGGCGAGGCCGCCCGTAATGACAAGGATTACATGTACGTGAGCTGCTGGAAGTATACCGGTGACAACGAGAAACCCATCCTTCTGAAAGAACCTCTCAAGTACGAGGCCATTCAGGTACAAACCCGTAATTACAAGTCATAAATTTCTCACCACCTGCAAGGCACGGTCAGCAATGGCCGCAGCCTTCCCCTTAAGAACAAAAACTGAAAATGGAAAATACTATAAGTGTAAATCTTAAAATATGGCGTCAGCGTGGTCCCAAAGAGAAAGGACAGTTCTGTAAGTACCACCTTGACAACGTTTCCACCGGCAGCAGCTTTCTGGAAATGCTGGATATGCTTAACCAGCAGCTTGTGGAAAACGGAGAGGAACCCGTAGTTTTTGATAGCGACTGCCGCGAAGGTATCTGCGGTATGTGTTCGCTGTACATAAACGGTCACCCTCATGGCCCCGTGCAGGGAATCACCACCTGTCAGCTTCACATGCGTAAGTTTAATGACGGCGATGAAATCACCATTGAACCCTGGCGTTCAGCTGCGTTCCCTGTGGTTCGCGACCTTATGGTGGACCGTAACGCCTTTGACAAAATCCAGCAGGCCGGCGGTTATGTTTCATTCAACTGCGGCGGCGCTCAGGATGCCAACAACCTTCCCATCAGCAAGGAAGTGGCTGACATGGCCATGGATTCTGCCACATGTATTGGCTGTGGCGCCTGTGTGGCTGCATGTAAGAACGGCTCTGCCATGCTTTTTGTGGCTGCCAAGGTGAGCCAGTTTGCTCTTCTGCCTCAGGGTCAGGTGGAACGCAAACGCCGTGCCCGTGCCATGGTTAAGAAGATGGATGAACTGGGATTCGGTAACTGTACCAACACCGGTGCTTGCGCCGCAGAGTGTCCCAAGAACATCTCTCTGAGCAACATTGCACGCCTGAACCGCGAGTTCATAAAGGCTAAGTGCGCTGAATAATTCATTTGCCCAGTAAAAAAAAACGGCAGCCCACCCGGGCCGCCGCTTTTTTTATTCCCCCACAGAAAAGAGCATCAGATACCAAGCTATAAAATGAAGCCTAAGAAATGAGACCTCTTATAAAAATATATATAAGACATATAAGAGGTTTTATAAAGATGATTAATATTATAAATGGAATTAGTTGGAATGATTAACTTTTTTTTGACTCATGTCTGTTGCTGATTGAAAGATGTTATTTGTTTTTGCTGATGCGGTTTATTTTTCACACGTTGAGAGTCCCGGTGCCGGATAAACTGCAATGAAATGTAGTATGAGATAAAAGATTTTATAACGTTGAAGCGATTATTTAATTTATGAGGAACAGGTTCATCAGAGTAGTGACTTATTCACTGTTAGGCGTTGCGGCTGTGCTGTGTTTTTCCTTAGATATTAATGCAAAAGGAAATGTAAGAGTCACAGGCAAAAAGAGTGATAAAGGACTTATGAAGTCCATTATTGAGGGTGATACTGCGGGAGATACTTTTGGATTTGAGGTACATTCCAAGGGTAAGGAACAGCGGCTCACGGGCTGGGGCTTTTATTCTCTTCCGGAACCGGATGGCATGAACAGTATGAAATTCAGTGTGGAGGTGTACGACATGGGAGGTGCCAAGGTGAAGGAGCCTGCGCGCTTTATTTCTGTGTCTGAAAGCCCCCTGATATTTGATTATGACGGACAGGCTGTGGACGGCAAGATGACTTATAGGCTGTCAGAGCCACTGAAGCTGCCGGAACACGCGCTGGTGGTTGTGAAGATGCTGGATAATTTAGGTGACCGTAAACTGTGGTTTAAGAGTAATCTGACCGCCAAGTCCACCTGGACATTGTGTGAGAAGACGGGAGAGTGGATTAAGCAGCCGTTTGCCACACCGTTCTTCATTGAATATGAGAAAATAACAGAGCAACAGAAATAAACGCAGCAAACTGTTAAAAAAGAATAAATAGAGTTAAATCTTTGCTACCTCTGCCACTCTGTGTGAGCCGCGGTCTGTAAAGAAGCATAAATTTTATTATCTTTGCAAAAGTATAACCGGAGGGGGCAGGATGCTTCCTCCGCTTGTTTTGAATGATACTTTTATTTTATGGACAAGAATTTACTTAGAGCCACAGTGGAAGAGTGCATTGCAGGCACAGATATTTTTATTGTGGATATAAGAATAGAGGCGGGTAACCGTGTGGTGGTGGAACTGGACTCTCCCGAGGGTTTGGATATAGATACCTGTGCGGCTATTACCCGCAAGATAGAGAGCGTTTTTGACCGTGACGCAGAGGATTATGAACTTGAAGTGGGTTCAGCGGGCCTGACGGCTCCCTTTAAAGTGCGCGGCCAGTATCAGAAGAATCTCGGAAATGAGGTAGAGGTACTCACCCGTGACGGCCAGAAGTTCAGCGGCGTGCTCACTGAGCTTCATCCTGATGAGGATGTCTTCACCGTGGAAGTGCCCGTAAAGGTAAAGAAAGCTGACTCCAAGCGCCCTGTGATAGAAATGCAGCCCCGTACCCTTGCATTTGCGGACTGCAAGTATGTTAAATATCTGATAAATTTCAAATAAACATTATAATATGGCCAAGAAAGAATCAACCCCCAATATGGTTGAGCAGTTCGCTGAATTCAAGGAACTGAAGAACATAGACAAGACCACCATGATCAGCGTGCTGGAAGAATCGTTCCGCAATGTGCTGGCAAAGATGTTCGGAACAGATGAGAACCTGGACGTAATTCTTAACCCTGACAAGGGTGATGTTCAGATTTTCCAGAATCTGACAGTGGTGCCTGACGGAGAAGTGTCAGACGCCAATACTCAGATTTCGCTTTCCGACGCACGTGCTGATGATGATCCCGAGGCCGAAGTGGGCGATGAGCATACAAAGGAAATAATCTTTGAAAAGTTTGGCCGCCGCGCCATCCTGACTCTGCGCCAGACACTCCAGAGCAAAATTCTGGACCTTCAGAAAGAAGCTGTCTACAACAAGTTCAAGGAACTGGAAGGCGAACTGGTAAGTGGTGAGGTTTATCAGACTTGGTCCAAGGAAACTCTGCTGGTGGACAGCGAGAATAATGAGCTTCTGCTTCCCAAGAGCGAAAGCATCCCCGGCGATTTCTTCCGCAAGGGTGAGACCATCCGTGCCGTGATTGCCAATGTGGATAATAAGAATAATAATCCCAAGATTACTGTATCACGTACTAACGAGAACTTCCTCCGCCGTCTTTTTGAGCTGGAAGTTCCCGAGATTCATGACGGCCTGATTAACATCCGCGCCGTGGCCCGTATTCCCGGTGAGCGCGCCAAAATTGCCGTGGAGAGCTATGATGACCGTATTGATCCCGTGGGTGCCTGCGTGGGCGTGAAAGGTTCACGTATCCACGGCATAGTGCGCGAGCTCAGAAATGAGAACATTGACGTTATCAACTATACCGCCAATCCCTCACTTTTTATCCAGCGTGCTCTCTCACCGGCGCGTGTGTCTTCCATCCGTCTGGATGAGGAAGAACGCAAGGCCGAGGTGTTCCTGCGTCCTGAAGAAGTGTCCCTGGCCATAGGTAAAAACGGCCTTAACATCAAGCTTGCCTCAATGCTCACCGGCTATACCATTGACGTTTACCGTGATAATGATGAGGCATTTGATGAAGATATTTACCTGGATGAGTTCAAGGATGAAATTGACGGTTGGGTAATAGAGGCCCTCAAGGACATGGGATGTCTGACAGCAAAGAGCGTGCTTAACACGCCGCGTGAAACTCTGATAGAGAAGGCTGACCTGGAAGAACAGACCGTTGACAACGTCCTGAATATACTCCGCGCTGAGTTTGATGACTAAGCTTAACAGATAACCAGCAAAGAACCCTCCCTCCTCATACTGAAACCCCAAAGAAAAGACCGGAGAAATATATATGGCGAAAAAGAAACTTAGCAACGTGGCCAAGGAGCTGAATGTGGCTCTTCCCACAGTTATTGAATTTCTGAACAAGAAGAACATAAGCATTGACGCTAATCCTAACGTGCGCGTTGATGAAGACATAGTGTCCATTCTTGAACAGGAATTTCAGAAAGATAAAGCAACCAAAAGCAAGACAGACCAGATAATGGCCCAGCGTGCCGCATCCAAGCCACAGCCCGCTAAAGAGCCTGTTAAAGAGACTCCGGCCTCCAGTGAGCCCATCCGCTTGGGCTCTCAGCAGAAACCGCGCTTCCTGGGTAAGATAGAACTGGATGCCAAAGGTAATCCCGTGGCTCCCAAGGCTGAGGTGAAGCCGCGTCCCGAGGCTCCTGAAAAGGAAGCTAAGTTGGCAGAGGCCCCAAAGGCTGAGAATCCCACCCCCGTTGTGGAGAAGAAGGATGTTGCGGAAGCTCCTGCTGCCGCGTCATCAGTTCAGCCCCGTGAGGCAGCCCCTGAAGTTACTCCCGTACAGAAAGAAGCTGAGCCGGTGAAGAAAGAACCTGAAATAAAAGAGGTTAAAGAAGCTCCGGCCAAGGCTGCGGAAGAAACTGTTAAAGAAACCGAGGTGGAAGCACCCGCTGACCATAAGGAAGAAAACCATACTCAGAAGAGTGAGGATAAGCCTCAGGAAACTAATGATGAGCCTGAATTCATCCCCACACGTACTGTGGAAGGTCCCACGCTCAATATTGTGGGTAAGATAGACCTTGACGCCCTCAACCAGAGCACTCGCCCCAAGAAGAAAAACAAGGCTAAGGGCGGAGCTCAGAACGCAGCTGCGGGCACTGCCTCAGGTGACCGCAAGAAGCGCCGTCGCATATCAGGCAAGGAAAAGGTGGACATAGAGAAAGCCGCTGCGCAGGCCAACAACGACCGCCGTAATTCCGGAGGCCAGGGTAACGGCAAGAATAACCGCCACAATAATGCCAAGGACAGCGCTAAGCCTAAGAATAACCGCCCCGCACCGGCACCCGAAGTAAGCGATGAAGATGTACAGCGTCAGGTAAAAGAAACCCTGGCGCGCCTCACCAGCAAGGACAAGGGCCTGAAGAAAGGTGCCAAGTGGCGTAAGGAAAAACGTGAGGCCAACGCTTCACGAGAACGCGAGGCTGCAAGAGCTGAACAGGCAGAGAGCAAGACCCTTAAGCTGACAGAATTCGTTACCGCAAATGACCTGGCGGTGATGATGGACGTTCCTGTAAACAACGTCATAGCCACCTGTATGAATCTGGGCGTAATGGTTTCTATAAACCAGCGTCTGGATGCAGAGACCATTAACATTGTGGCTGATGAATTCGGGTTTAAGACAGAATATGTCAGCGCAGAGGTTGCTGACGCAATAGGCCAGGTGGAGGATAATGAAGAAGACCTGCTGCCGCGTCCGCCCATCGTGACCGTGATGGGTCATGTGGACCACGGTAAGACTTCGCTCCTGGACTATATCCGCCATGCAAACGTAATTGCCGGTGAGGCCGGTGGTATCACCCAGCACATTGGCTCATACTCAGTGACACTGGCTGACGGCCGCCACATCACCTTCCTTGACACCCCCGGTCATGAGGCGTTTACGGCCATGCGTGCCCGCGGCGCCAAGGTTACGGATATTGTAATCATCATAGTGGCTGCTGATGACAATGTGATGCCCCAGACTGTTGAGGCAATTAACCATGCGTCAGCTGCCGGTGTGCCCATAGTCTTTGCCATAAACAAGATAGACAAGCCCCATGCAAATCCTGAGAAAATTAAGGAAGAGCTGGCCGCCATGAACTATCTTGTGGAAGAGTGGGGCGGTAAATACCAGAGTCAGGATATTTCAGCCAAGAAGGGTATTGGTGTTGAAGAGCTGATGGAAAAGGTGCTCCTGGAGGCTGAACTTCTGGAGCTTAAGGCTAATCCTGACCGTAACGCGACCGGTGCCATAATAGAGTCCTCACTGGACAAAGGCCGCGGATATGTGGCTAATGTGCTGGTGCAGAACGGTACACTCCGCGTGGGTGATATTGTCCTGGCCGGAAATCATTACGGTAAGGTTAAGGCCATGTTTAATGAACGCGGCCAGCGCATAAAGGAAGCAGGTCCTGCCACTCCGGCCCTTATCCTGGGCCTCAACGGCGCTCCCACAGCCGGTGATACCTTTAATGTTATGGATACAGAGCAGGAAGCCCGTGAGATTGCCACCAAGCGTGAGCAGCTCCAGCGAGAGCAGGGCCTCCGTACCACCAAGATTCTTACTCTTGAAGACATTGGGCGCCGTCGTGCCATAGGCAACTTCCAGGAGCTCAACATTATTGTCAAGGGTGACGTGGACGGCTCCATTGAGGCACTGTCTGATTCTCTCATCAAGCTCTCTACTGAAGAAATTCAGGTTAATGTGCTTCATAAGGCTGTGGGCGAGATTTCAGAGAGCGATGTTACCCTGGCAGCAGCCTCAGATGCTGTTATCATAGGCTTCCAGGTCCGTCCTTCGCTGGCTGCACGCAGAGCCGCTGAGCGCGAGGGTGTGGACATCCGTCTGTACTCTATCATCTATCAGGCCATAGAAGAAGTGAAGGATGCCATGGAAGGCATGCTTGCGCCTGAAATCAAGGAAGAAGTCACCGGAACGGCTGAGGTGCTGGAAACATATCACATCAGCAAGGTGGGCACCATTGCCGGAGCCATGGTGCGTGAAGGTAAGCTCAAGCGAGGCAGCAAGGTACGCCTCATTCGCGAGGGTATAGTCCGCTATACCGGAGAGCTGGGCTCACTCAAACGCTTTAAGGATGACGTCAAGGAAGTGCTCTCAGGATATGACTGCGGTCTGTCCATTGCCGGTTACAATGACATCAAGGTGGGTGACATTGTGGAAGGCTTTGAAGAAGTGGAAGTTTCACGTACACTGTGATTAAGCAGCCGCTATGCCGCACAGTAGCCGCATACGGCTTAATATAGGAAGCAACAAGGGTAACCGTGCCGCCATGATAAGGCGTGCCGTGGCCCTTGTTGCTTCCGGCATTAAAGGGGCTGTGGTGCGCGTGTCATCGCCGGTGGAGAGTGAACCATGGGGCTATGAGAGCGCCAACAGATACCTCAACGTGGGAGTACTTCTGTGTGTACCCGGACACGTACATCCCCTGGCCGTGCTGCGTGTCACACAGGCGGCGGAAAGAGCACTCCGCAGCGGTCCTCACCGGAACGCAGACGGTTCATACCGTGACCGCTGCATAGACATTGACATAATAGACATTGACAGGCGCCCTTACCGCAGTTCCAGGTTGGTAATTCCACATCCGCGGATGCTGGAAAGGGAGTTTGTCCTCAGGCCCCTGCTGGAGCTTGAATCTGACTGGTAATTAAAACCTCGTTTCCCAATATTTGTTATCACTGGGGAGCGGGGTCTAAATGATTGCAGTTTAAGAAATAATTATTAATTTTGCACTCTATTAGAAACCAAATTTAGCTAAATATACATGAAAGCATGCTTTATGGGCCTGGGATATATAGGCCTTCCCACGGCTATAATTGCCGCAAAACATGGAGTGAAAGTACACGGTGTGGATATTAATCCCTCAGTCGTGGAACAGACTAATCACGGCCATCTTCATATAATTGAGCCCGGGATGGGTGAACTGCTCAAGGAGGTGGTTGATAACGGACAGCTTAAGGCAGATGTCAAGCCTGAAGTGTCAGATGCATATTTTATGGTGGTTCCTACTCCGTTTAAGGGTGACCATCAGCCCGATGTGTCCTATGTAGAAGCCGCTACCCGTGCCGTTATCCCTTTCCTCAAAGAAGGAGACCTGTATGTTATTGAATCCACCTCACCTGTTGGAACCACTGACGCCATGGCGGAAATTATTTTCACTGAGCGCCCGGAACTGAAGGGTAAGATTTATATAGCATACTGCCCGGAGCGAGTGCTTCCCGGAAATGTTATATATGAGCTCGTACACAATGACCGTGTGATAGGCGGCGTTGATGAGGCTTCAACCCGCAAGGCTATAGAGTTTTACAGCCGGTTTGTGAAAGGTAAGCTACACCCCACAAACGCCAAGACAGCAGAGATGTGCAAGCTCACAGAGAACTCGTCACGTGACGTGCAGATAGCGTTTGCAAATGAGCTTTCCCTCATCTGTGACAAGGCCGGTATAAATGTATGGGAGCTCATAGAGCTTGCAAATAAGCATCCTCGTGTGAATATACTGCGCCCCGGATGCGGTGTGGGTGGTCACTGTATTGCCGTTGACCCCTATTTTATCACAGCTGCATTCCCTGAGGAATCACGTCTGATAGCGGATGCCCGCAGTATTAATAACTATAAGGCAGAGTGGTGCGCCCAGAAAGTGGTCAACACCATTCTCAAGTTCCGTCTGGAGCATGGCAGAAAGCCCGTGGTGGCGTTTATGGGCCTTGCATTCAAGCCGGATATTGATGACCTGCGTGAAAGTCCTGCGGTTCACATTGCATCTGAGGTGATGGATGAGTGCAAGGAGGCCGAATATCTGGTGGTTGAACCCAACGTTAAAAGCCATCCGCGCTTTGAGCTTACTCCTTACGCCGAGGCCTTTGACCGCGCTGACATTGTGGTGTTCCTCACCGGTCACACACCTTTCCGCCAGTTACCTTCTGAGGCTGAAGGGAAAATTATCATGGACTTCTGCGGCATAAAAAGATAAGCTTACGGGGCATGGAAAAGGTAAAACTCCGCAAGGTGGAGGTGTTTCCTTTCAAGGGCTTTGATGACCTGATTGACTACGCTGATGCCCACAAGGGTATCCTGGTGGCTGTCAATGCTGAGAAAATCATGAACGCCAATGAAGTTACCACCCCCATTATTAATAATAATATTGCGTACTGTGACGGCTCAGGAGCGGTGCTCGCCGCCCGCCAGAAAGGTGCTCCGGATGCAGTGAAGATTGCCGGATGTGAGCTGTGGCTTAAGATAGTGGAGCGCTTTCATGACAGCAAGACATTCTATATCATAGGCGCAACAGAGGAGGTGAACTCTGCCACCGTAAAAAAACTCCGGGGACAGTTCCCAGGCATAGACATAGTGGGACACCGTAACGGTATGCTGGCTACTGAGCAAGAGCGCAATGCCCTTATTGCCGATGTGGCGGCAAAACGCCCTGATGTGGTGTTTGTGGCCATGGGCTCACCGCGACAGGAAATACTCATGGCGGAGATGCAGAAACTCCATCCTGCCATTTATCAGGGCCTGGGCGGCAGTTTTGACGTTTACACCGGAAAGGTTAAACGCGCCCCGCAATGGTGGATTGACCACAATGCGGAATTTGCTTACAGGTTAATTAAACAGCCCCGCAGAATAACACGCAATTTTAAGTTCATAAAATATGCGTGGTGGCTGCTAACAAAGAAATTTTAAGCCTTAGACAATGTCAAAGAAGAAAGTAATGCTGGTCTTCGGGACCCGTCCGGAGGCCATAAAGATGGCACCTCTGGTAAAAGCCCTTCAGGGACGTCCTGATAAATTTGAAACCCTGGTTTGTGTGACCGGTCAGCACAGACAGATGCTGGATCAGGTGCTGTCACTGTTTGAGATTACGCCAGACTATGACCTGAACATCATGCGTCAGGGTCAGGACCTGTATGATGTTACCGCACGCGTCCTCACGGGAATGCGTGATGTATTCTCACAGGTTGTTCCTGACGTGGTTCTGGTACACGGAGACACCAGCACCAGTACAGCAGCTGCGCTTGCTGCGTTCTATTCACGCATCCCTGTGGGTCATGTGGAGGCCGGACTGCGTACCGGTGACATTTATTCTCCCTGGCCTGAGGAAATGAACAGACAGCTTACCGGCCGTCTTGCCACCATACACTTCAGCCCCACTGATACCAGCCGCGCTAATCTGCTAAAGGAGAATGTAGCGCCGGAGGCCATTCATGTTACCGGCAATACGGTGATAGATGCCCTCCACAGCGTGTCTTCCAAGATAGATGCAGATGCAGCTTTACAGCAGATGCTGGCTGAAACACTCCGTGAGGCCGGCTATGATGTAAGCCGTCTGGACAGTGGACGCAGGCTGGTACTTATAACAGGTCACAGACGCGAGAATTTCGGTGAAGGATTCCGTAATATCTGTAAGGCCATAAAAGACCTTGCCGCAGCATATCCAGATACGGACTTTGTGTATCCCATGCATCTGAACCCCAATGTGCGCAAACCCATTGAGGAGGCATTCGGAGGCACCATTCACCCCAATGTTTTCTTCATTGAGCCGCTGGAATACCTTCCCTTTGTGTACATGATGAAGAAGGCTTACCTCATACTTACTGACAGCGGTGGTATTCAGGAAGAGGCCCCGTCGCTGGGTAAGCCCGTACTGGTGATGCGTGAGGTTACTGAGCGCCCTGAGGCTCTTGAGGCCGGAACCATACGTCTGGTTGGTACTGACCGCGAGAAGATTGTCAGTGAGGCGTCCCGCTTCATGGATGATGCTGAGTATTATCACGCTAATTCCCTCCGTGCAAATCCGTACGGTGACGGAAATGCGTGTGCCCGCATTGCTGATGCGCTTGAGAAAATGTAATTTTCAGCCTCCCTGTAATCATATTTGAAGAAGAAGCTTATCTGGCGGCTTCATTATTTATGGTGAGACTTTATGTGACACAGAAGGATTTCGGAATAGTACCCGGAATCCTTCTGTGTGTTAAAGAAAGCTAAATTTCTGATTTATTCTTATGCCCGTGGTAATTATCCCTGATATGTTACGTCAAAGATAGCATAGTATTTAAAATTACATTTTCTCATTCATTACATTATGTACATTTTTCAACGTATAGCAGCTGTTGCTTTCAGTGCCTTTGCTCTGACGCAGGGAGCTGCCGCGTATTCAGTGAGCGGACGCCTTACTGATACTGAGGGAGAAGGACTCCCTTACGCAACAGTACGTATTTATTCAGCTACTGATTCACTTAAACCGCTCATGTCATTTACCGCTGGAGAGGACGGAGACTTCCTGCGGACTCTGGAATCTCCGGGCAAGTACAGCCTTGTCGGGAGCTATGTGGGGTTGGCAGACAAGCGTGAAAATTTTGAAGTCAACACAGCAAACCCTGATGCTGCTCTTGGCCAGCTTACCATGAGCCCGGAGGGTGAGATGCTGCAGACTTTCACTATATCAGCCACAAGACCGCTGGTCACTAAGGAAATAGACCGTATAGGCTATGATGTCCAGGCTGATGTTGAGACACCCACCAGCTCACTGAGCGATATGCTCAAGAAAGTACCCATGGTCAGTGTGGACACAGAGGGCAACATAACCGTTAACGGCTCATCAAATTACAAGATATACAAAAACGGGCGCCCCAACAGCAGCATGACCAATAATGCAAAGGACGTGCTCGCTGCCATTCCTGCCTCAATGATTAAGCGCATTGAGGTAATTACAGAGCCCGGTGCCCGTTATGATGCTGAAGGTGTAGGCGCCATTCTGAATATTGTGACCGTAGAGAATACCTCCATCAAAGGTGTGATGGGTAATGTGGCCCTTAATATGAAGACCACAAATGCCGTTCCCTCAGCTAATGCTTTTATCACCTCACAGATTGACAAGCTCACTTTCTCACTCAACGGTGGTTACTTTAACCGGCGCGGGAAGGAGTCAGACGGCGTTTCCGGAAGCAGTTATCTGTACGGTGACGGTAGTCGGATGACAGGAAACACAAACTCACACAGACCCTCTGACGGAGGTTACTGGGGTTTTGAGGCTTCTCTTGATCTGGATACGCTCAACCTCATCACCGCAGAAGTGAACGGCTTTGTATGGCGCGGGAACAACAGCGGTATGTCAACCACCGCCATGATGCGCCCTGACGGCACCCTGCAGTACAGTTACACTTCTCATACTAAGTATGCGCACTCCAGCTATGTGGGCATTGACGCCAATTTCAATTACCAGCGCCTTACCCGCCGTAAAGGTGAAAACATCACATTCTCATATCAGATTTCCAATAACAACAATAACTCAGATGATGAGCAGACATACACTGACCTGGTGAATGCCCCCATGAGTTATACCGGTATTATCTCTGATTCAAAACAGCACTTTATAGAACATACATTCCAGCTGGACTGGACACGTCCCCTGCATAAAAACGGCTCTCTGGACCTGGGTGGAAAATTCATTCTGCGCCGTAACACCGCTGATTCAGAACGTGAGTACATAGGTTCCGGAACCACCCTGACAGATTTCCTCCACCTTACAGACGTGGGCGCTATGTATGCCCAGTATTCATATATGTACGGACCTCTTAGCGCGCGTGCCGGAGTGCGTTATGAGTATTCGCGTCTTCACGCAGATGACCGCACGGTGGAAGGCTCAAAATACACTTCTCATCTTAATGACCTTGTGCCCAGTGCCGCCCTGTCATGGCAGATAAATCAGGCTAACTCACTGTCTTTTAACTTTGCCACACGTATCTCACGCCCGGATATAGGCAGTCTTGACCCAACTGTGACAGAGACTCCAACCTCAGTAAGTTACGGTAACCCTGACCTTGGAAGTGTCCACAGTTACTCCTTCAAGCTTAACTGGATGCTAATCAAGCGTAACTTCAACTGTAATCTTACCGCAAACTACTCCCTCTCAAATAAAGGCATAGCACAGGTGTCGTGGGTGGATGCTGACAATATCATTCACAGCACATACGAGAATCTGGGCCATAACCGCAGTCTTAATTTCTCAGGCTTCATGCAGTGGTCCATCACCGGCACCACATCCTGGATGCTGAATGCCAATATCTCATATGACAGATATTCACAGCTTGGCATGACGCTGGGACGCTGGAGTCCGTTCTTCTATACCAGAATCAGCCAGCGTCTGCCGGCTGACTGGACTGTTGAGCTGAGCGCCATGCGCTTTGGCGGCTGGACCGGTAGTGTTTACAGTTATGGTGATGCCGGTTCTTTCTCCAATAGCTTTGGATGGAGTCTGGGCGTGAACAAGAGCTTTTTTGACAAGCGTCTTAACCTTCGCGCTGAAGCTGTATCACCCATTGGCCCCGGAACCCGCTACTTCTATAGCCATACCGTCAACGGCGGTTATACCGGTGACGCCTATGAAGCCATTAACGGCCTCAAGAGCGTCCGCTTCAGCATCAGCTACCGTTTTGGCTCACTGAACGCTCATGTGAAGAAAACCAAGAGCATCAGCAATGATGATACCAACAGTAATCAGCCGTCATCCGGAAACGGAATGAGCATGTAAGCCCACGCGGGCCTGCCCCGGTTTTACATTTTTGGCAGACAGAGCGTATTTTTTTGATATATAGAAAAATATACTTATCTTTGCACCGCTCAGGTGCACTCTGCACCCAGGCGTAAACTTTTAATTAACCTAATTATTAACTTTTTAAATGACTGAACTTAAAAATTCACCCATTGAAGACTTCGATTGGGAAGCCTATGAAAATGGCGAAACGTTCGGTGCTAAGTCACGTGAAGAACTCACCCGTACTTACGATGAGTCACTTAACACTGTAAAAGACAAAGATGTAATCGAAGGTACCATCATCTCACTTAACAAGCGTGAGGCAGTGGTTAACATCGGATACAAGAGTGACGGTATCATCCCCATGAACGAATTCCGTTACAACCCTGATATCAAGGTTGGCGATACCGTAGAAGTCTTCATTGAAAACCAGGAAGACAAGAAGGGTCAGCTGATTCTCTCACACCGCAAGGCACGCGCTGCCCGCTCATGGGACCGCATCAACGCTGCTCTTGAGAATGATGAGATTATCACCGGCTACATCAAGTGCCGTACCAAGGGCGGTATGATTGTTGATGTATTCGGAATTGAGGCCTTCCTCCCCGGCTCACAGATTGATGTCAAGCCCATCCGTGACTATGACATGTTCGTGGGCAAGAACATGGAATTCAAGGTTGTTAAAATCAACGAAGAATATAAAAACGTTGTTGTTTCTCACAAGGCCCTCATTGAGGCTGAAATTGAGCAGCAGAAGCGTGAAATCATCAGCAAGCTTGAAAAGGGTCAGGTACTTGAGGGTACCGTTAAGAACATCACCAGCTACGGTGTATTCATTGACCTGGGTGGTGTTGACGGTCTTATCCACATCACAGATCTCTCATGGGGCCGCGTAAGTCACCCCAGCGAGGTAGTAGAGCTTGACCAGAAGCTGAATGTTGTTATCCTTGACTTTGATAACGAGAAGAAGCGTATTGCACTGGGTCTGAAGCAGCTCCATCCCCATCCCTGGGACGCTCTTAACCCTGACCTTAAGGTTGGTGACCATGTTAAGGGTCGCGTAGTGGTTATGGCTGACTATGGTGCATTCCTGGAAGTAGCTCCCGGCGTTGAGGGTCTGATTCATGTTAGCGAAATGTCTTGGAGCCAGCATCTGCGCAGCGCTCAGGACTTCATGAAGGTTGGTGACGAGGTTGAGGCTGTAGTTCTTACTCTTGACCGCGAGGACCGCAAGATGAGCCTGGGTATCAAGCAGCTTAAGAATGATCCTTGGGAAAACATTGATACTAAGTATCCCATCGGTAGCCGCCACACAGCCAAGGTACGCAACTTTACCAACTTTGGTGTTTTCGTAGAGATTGAAGAAGGCGTTGACGGTCTTATCCACATCAGCGATCTGTCATGGACCAAGAAAATCAAGCACCCCAGCGAGTTTACTCAGATAGGTGCTGACATTGACGTTGAGGTCCTGGCTATTGACAAGGACAACCGCCGTCTCTCTCTGGGCCACAAGCAGCTGGAAGAGAATCCCTGGGAAGTATTTGAAACAGTATTCACCGTGGGTTCAGTACATGAAGGCACTGTAGTGGAAATGCTGGAGAAGGGTGCAGTAATAGCACTGCCTTACGGCGTTGAAGGCTTTGCCACTCCCAAGCACCTGGTTAAGGAAGACGGAACCACTGCCAAGGTTGATGAGAAGCTTGACTTCAAGGTAATTGAGTTCAACAAGGACAGCAAGCGTATCATCCTGTCACACAGCCGTATTTTTGAAGATGAGGCTCGTGCTGAGAAGAATGCAGAGCGTAAGGCACGTCGTCAGCCTAAGAAAGAGGCTGAACCCGTAGCAGCAGCTCCCGCAATAGAGAAGACCACTCTTGGTGACCTGGAGGCTCTTGCAGCTCTTAAAGAAAAACTGTCTAAGTAATCTGAGAATTACTTAAGAATATAAGCCATAAAGGCCGCACTGTAAATTACGGTGCGGCCTTTATAATGTTTATGAGGCTTTTGCTGTCTGTGAGAATTCAGTAGCTTTGGACTGCCTTTATAATGCTGGTGTGATGATGACGTATCCCACACGTCTTTTGAGGCTTTGTCAGCGGCTGCCTATGCGGGTGTATTCAAAACCGTTTTCCTCCAGTTCCTGACGGCTGTAAATGTTGCGGCCGTCCACCACAAGGTTACCGCGCATGACCTGGCGTAAGCGAGGCCAGGAGGGCATGCGGAACTGGCGCCACTCAGTTAACAGCGCAAGCACGTCAGCCCCGGCGGCAGCGTCATATATGTTCTCAGCATACTTCACGCTGTCACCCAGAATGCGGTGACACTCCTGAAGTGCCACGGGGTCAAAGACACGGACCGTGGCCCCGGCTTCAAGCAACAGGCGTATAACTTCCAGCGAGGGAGCCTCACGCATGTCATCTGTTTCCGGCTTAAAGGCTGTTCCAAGTATAGCCACGGTCTTGCCTCTGAGGTTTGTTCCCAGACGCTCTGTGATTTTATCAAAAACAATCCTTTTCTGGCGCTCGTTAACACGTTCCACGGCTTCTATGACCTCCATGGTGTAACCGTGCTCACGTGCTGTGTGTGCCAGGGCTTTTACATCCTTGGGGAAACATGAGCCGCCATAGCCGCAGCCTGCGTATAAGAATTTTGAGCCTATGCGGGGGTCAGTGCCCAATCCCTGGCGTACTTCATCCACATTGGCCCCCACCAGCTGGCACAGGTTGGCTATGTCGTTCATGAACGAAATGCGTGTGGCAAGCATGGCGTTAGCCGCATACTTTGTCATCTCAGCAGATGGAATGTCCATGAAAAGCACACGGAAATCACGGATAAGGAAGGGCTTGTAGAGGCGGCTCATTACTTCTCTGGCGCGCTCACTCTCCACGCCCACCACCACACGGTCAGGTGACATGAAGTCCTTTATGGCAGCGCCCTCCTTGAGGAATTCCGGATTGGAAGCCACGTCAAAGGGAATGTCCACGCCTCTGCGCTCCAGCTCCTGACATATAACCTCCTTTACGCGAGCTGCAGTCCCTACGGGTACGGTGGATTTGGTTACGAGTATGGTGTATCTGTTAATGGTACGTCCAAATTCCCGCGCCACCTCAAGAACATATTTGAGGTCTGCTGAACCGTCTTCATCCGGAGGAGTGCCAACGGCTGAGAACACAACCTCTACCTGGTCAATAACCGAGCTGAGCGAGGTGCTGAAGTGGAGGCGTCCGTACTCCATGTTGCGGTGTACCAGAGCCTCCAGCCCGGGCTCATAAATGGGGAGAATTCCTTTGCGGAGATTCTGTATTTTTTCAGCGTTGACGTCAACGCAGGTGACATGGTTTCCCATCTCGGCAAAACAGGTGCCGCTTACAAGGCCTACGTAGCCGGTTCCTACTATTGCTATTTCCATATCTTTATAACTGATTATGCATGTGTTATATTGTCTGAGGCATTGAGAACCAGCGTGGGTTTGAGTGTGGCCACGCAGCCAATGCTTTCCTTGAATGTGGCCAGTCCCGGATTTGGTTCCTCAGGGGAGGTTGAGGGGCCTATGTCCACTATTTTCAGGCCACAGTTGTAATAGTGCGTGAATAGTTCATATGCAAGGCGGTTCATGGGGTGGGGAGCTTCCGGAGCTGCTGTGTCACCCCAATAAATTACCTGCACTATACCGGGGGTAACGTGATATACAATAGCTGCCGCTACGGGTGTATCATCCAAAGACAGGACAGCGGAGTCAATGTGGACCACGGCCGCTGTCTGCCTCAGCTGCTCAAGCGTCATGCGCAGGGGGTATCCGTGCGCGGCGCGATTGGCCTCTATAATGGCGTATGCGTCCTCTAAGGCAGCGCAGGGGGTGAAATCATACATCACCCGCAGGGCAGCGTTAAGCTTGTTGCGTGCCGAAGGGCTCAGGGCTGTCCTGTAATCAGCCATCCGCTCCAGAGGAAAATGATGATTGAGCCACAAAGGCATCTGCTGTGCTCCTGCCGAGAGGGCGGCATACCAGGTGGCCTGCTGTAGGTCAGGGTTATAAAGGGACGGAGGAAGAGTAAGTTTCAGTGGTGCGTCCAGCACATGTGATACCTCGTTGAAAAACTCAGTCAGAGCTGCGGTGTTTACGCCGTTTTTAACCCTTATACTGCTGAATGGGGCAGAGAACGGAGCCATCCATTTGCCGTCTCGTTTGCCGGCGGTAAGGGCAATTTTCACTTTACTTTTGCTGTCTGTTCCGCATAGGTTTATCACTTTATCAGCACGCGGGGCATTCAGATGGCAGAAGTCATAGCTGTCATAGACACTGGCCTCAGGCAGCGGCAAGGGAGAGAGGGGGTGTATTTCAACTTTCATATTTGCCTATCCTTCAAAAATTCCTTTGCCCTGCCTGATTATTTCTGGGACTCCGCTATCAGTGAGGTCTACTATTGTGGAGGGTTCTGTGCCGCCCTCCCCTCCATTGACAAGGGCATCCACGCTGTGGTGGTACAGAAGTCCCAGCGACTCCGGGGAGCTGAGCTCATATTCATTCTCAGCCTCAACGGAAGTAGTGAGTATGGGATGGTCCAGTTCACGGGCAAGGGCAAGAGCAATACTGTTGTCCGGAATACGTATGCCCACGGTCTTGCGTCCGCGGAATACCTTTGGCAGGGAGTTTGACGCCGGCAGGATAAATGTAAACGGGCCCGGAAGATACTGCTTGAGAATATTGAAAGTAGTATTGTCAATACGGGCGTATTCCGCAGCCTGTGACATTGAGGCGCAGACCACTGACAGCAGCTGGCGGTCAGGGTTGATTCCTTTGATGCGGCATAACCTGTCAATGGCCTTGCGGTCAAGAGCGTCACAGCCTATACCGTAAATTGTGTCAGTGGGGAAAATTACCGTTCCGCTGTGGCTCAGGATGTCTGTTGCGTCATCAATGGCAGCAGAGTTTATTGAGCCTGGGTAAATTTTGAAAATCTTCATGCCGTTTGCGATTTTGTACAAAAATAGTAATTTTGCGCAAAACGTATATATCACTATGATGGAAATAATGATTTTTGATGCGCCCGGAGCGCATGATAATTTATTGCCTTTAACTTACACCCGTCCGGTGGGCGCTCTGCGTGTGGGCATGAGCACTATTGCTGAGAAGTGGGAGAGACTCACAGGCTGTAGCTATGGGTGGAAAACAGAGGATTATCTTTCTCCGCTTTTTAAGTCAGTGACGCAGCCTGAACAGGCTCTGTGGATTAACGGGTCCGTCATTCCTGACAGAGAGCTGGCTGATGCAGTGATGGCTCTTGAAAAGAACAGTCAGTTATGGCATGAAGATGTGCTTCTGGCCGCCTGGGGTGGCTGTACTCCCTGCGACGCCTGCAGCAGGGTTATGTATTCAAAGGATGTGATGAGCATAAATAATGTCTATGATATATTCATACTCAACGGTGATGCTCTCCGCCTGGATTATGAAGCTTTTGACAGGAGTGACAATGTGGCGCCTCACAAGTCTGTCACTGTAATTGGTCCGGAGGAGAATCTGTATATCCATCCCACCGCGCAGGTTCTGGGATGTATAATCAACGTGAGCGCAGGACCGGTGTATGTGGGCCCTAATGCCGCTGTAATGGAAGGCAGCACTCTACGTGGCCCTGTGGCGGTGTGTGAGCACGCGTCCGTGAATATGGGCACAAAGATATATCCGGACACCACCATCGGCCCGTGGTGTAAGGTTGGTGGCGAACTCAATAACGTTGTCATGCAGGCTTATAGCAACAAGGCTCATGACGGCTTCCTGGGTAACGCCGTGGTGGGAGAGTGGTGTAATCTCGGCGCCGGATGCGTGGCGTCTAATCTGAAGAACGACTATACCAAAATCAAGCTCTGGAATTATCCGGCGCACCGTTTTCTGCCCACGGGACTGCAGTTCTGCGGCCTGATAATGGGAGATCACTCCAAGGCCGGCATAAATACCATGTTCAACACGGCAACCGTAGTGGGAGTGGGAGTCAACATTCATGGCACAGGATTCCCGCGAAACTTTGTTGCAAGTTTCAGTGAAGGTGGAGCAGGCGGCTTTATTGACGTTCCCATGAGTAAATTCTTTGACATTGCCGCGCGTGTTATGGCGCGCAGAGGTAAGGAGATGGGGGCTGATGAACGAGCCATGTTTGAGCATATCCGCCGCACGGCTGAGAACTATAAGTGAACCTTTACCCACAACGCTTAAATGCATCATAAGCCTGTTTCTGTTGATTTTGAATCCTCAAAATCAAATGACTAAAGAAGAAATAACAGCTGGAAGTAAAATGACTGCAGATGCCGGGAAAGCATCCGTGCGGAGGGTGGCGGGTGTTTTCCCGGAGGATATTGAAAATAAACTCCGGACGGTATTAAGACACATTGAAGAGTCCGCCGCTTTTGACGGTGTAGGTGATATGGATTTCAACGATGCCACTTCAGTATCATCATTGGCACTTGCCTCTGGATTATCCGTGCGCAGCTTACGAGATTACTTTAAAGCATATACCGGTCAGAGTCTGGTGAACTATGTTTCCCAAAGACGTGCCGAATATGCGGCTCGTATATTCAGATTATACCCTGCCGTTTCAAAAGCGCAAGCGGCATACTCAATAGGCTTTAACTGTCCGAACGGGATTTATAGGTTGATGCGAAAAAACGGTGTCGCTAATATCGACTCTCTCAGAAGCATGATTGTCAATGATTCTGCCATTCATCTTCCTTTCAGGAAAGAGTATATGTCCGAATGCTTACTCTTTTACAAACAGTTGGAGACTCATTATGATGAGTGTTCAACCTGTGAATTTGAGACGGATAATTGGAATAAAATCGAAGCATTTGTTTTGACAAGGCATCCAAAGGCAAAAGCATCAGGATATGTTGGTTTTGCAATAGATAGATATATCTCTGATGATAAATATTCGGGGACATTCATTTCCGGCATCTTATTTCAAGGAATCCATTCGTCAGAACTCAATAAAGTTATCCCCGGTAGTATTGGCTGGAGATTAATTCCGGCACGAAAATATGCCGTATTTACACACAAAGGCAATTATGATGGCTTAACCTCATTTTATGATGAGGTTATTACTACAATTAACAATAGTGATTTAAGTATTGACATAACGGCCCCGTATATGGAGAAATACCTCAATTCCCCCACCGATGTACCTGCGGAGGAATTGATTACGGAGTTGTGGGTCGGCTTGGCTGATTAGATTGGGACTGCATATTTGGGTATAGACAATGTAACTATTTTATTCCATGCTTGAAATGTATCGCTTTTAAGAATTTCAATATACCTCTTCCAAACATATTTTGACGGTCCATTTGGGTCGCTTATGCCTTGAACCATTAACGAGAAACAATATCGGTCATCCTCCACTACGCCCATTTCTTCCGATATGTTTATTCTGGTAAACAATTCACATGCATTCCATTTGGTTTCCAATGCCTTTATCTTACCTATTTCTTCACTATCAATAACTATTCTGGGATGAGCCGAAAGGAAAATTTGACTATCTCTGGG
Source organism: uncultured Porphyromonadaceae bacterium (assembly GCA_947175205.1). Classification (GTDB taxonomy): domain Bacteria; phylum Bacteroidota; class Bacteroidia; order Bacteroidales; family Muribaculaceae; genus CAG-873. The sequence continues at coordinate 23,895 of CAMWLS010000014.1, forward strand.
AAATATATCTATTACGATGTCCACAACTTGACTAGGATCTTCTGAGTTCCTGACATGAAAACTTGTTGAAGTGGGATTACCATTTTTGTTTCCTGTATCAGAATTGAAAAGGGTCTGATACTTAATCTTGGCAGACTTCAGATATGCCTGGAGTGATTGAGTGATTCTGTCCATAAAAGAATACCATTTAATTGGGTTAGTGACATTGAGGAGCAAAGAGTGGATGCCCAAAGTTAATTCCCTCCTCCCTGAAGATTCGAGTATTCATGCTCCATGATATGCAGTGCATGGCGCCACCCTCGGATATAATTTTTGACATTGAGATAGGAATGCACTTTTTACCTGTGATTGATTCCAGTTGAGATATCGCTACCCTATCGGAAGCAATGCTTGCAGTAGGCACGAGAATTGCATTTCGTAACTCAAGGTAATTGAGATGGCACCAGCTATTCTCACGGCACTTATCGCCATATTTCAATTCTTGAATCTCAAATCTATTGCCGAGAGCCTTCTTTATAGCAATTCCAAGATTGGGATCCATATCTGCATAGCAGTTCATCAGAAGGCGACCTTTGCCAATACTTCTAACCATTCCGTCGGCATGTCCATATTTTTCTTCTGTGTCCCAAGGGATAAGGATGACTTCTGCATTGAATATGTCGTCAAGGTTGAGCAAAATTTCATGATGTGAAAGCCCCGGATTCTCATACAGTACCTTCGTTGTCATGATAACACAGTCCACTCCATCCTTATCGGTGCAACGTATCATGTTGCCGCCATCGATTATAAGATTAGTGTGATTGCATATGGAAGATGATAGTGCATCGCTCCCGCCTATCGCAAGAAAAGCGTCCCGACAATTGGTTATATATCGGGAGTCCTTGCCTTGCAAATAATCGGGGTTATAGCGATAAACCACAAATTCGCCATCCTGACGTTGGAATGGCATAAAATCACGAACCCAAATATCGGCAGCGTTGGGTACAAAATCATAGATTTCATTGTCGGCAGTGAGTGCAGCCTCAATCTGCGCCCATACCGGCTGATATTTCTTGAGGCTTTCAAGCCATGGAGAAAAATAGTGAATTGTCTTCATAACTTACGGTGTTTAAGTTAAACACTGCAAAGTTAGGGACAAGACTGACGGCCAACCGTATCCAAAACGGCAAACCTAATCCGGAATATTTTCGATTTCATCTAAACGCGTAAAACTCCACTTTCGATCGTCCTTGATGTACTTACCGTTTGCATCTACAATCTTATTCTCGTGCAAATCGTATTTATACACGTTTTGACGTTTAGCAGGTTTCAATTCTTTATGTCGTTTTGGAATAGGAGTATCTTTCCATTTTATATTGTTACCACCAAATCCATTTATGAAGTCATACAGATAAGTTGATTGTTTATTCACTCTATCTTTAGCATCGTTACAAGGGACGAATAACTTCCTATTTCTATCGTAGTGTAGGTATGTGGCCTGTATCACATCATACACCTCGTATGCGCGAATTAGAGCTGAAGAACGAAGTTTTAAGTCTTTATTTTCAAAAGTAATATCATATCCTGACGCATGTGCATGTAAGGACATTAATGGGAAATAAGGCACTTCGCCTTCTACATATCTGCCGTTCCGGTGATATACAATAGGATCCTTAGGTAAATCTTTCTCATCTCCCTCGTGATGGCAATAGAACTCAACGGTCCGAATGAAAATTTTATAATGCTCTTCTTTGTTATCGGACACCGAGATATACCCTCCATAAAGGAATGCCTCCGCTAACTCCTTAAAACACTCATTATCATGCTCAGATTTAAATTCAGGCTTAAATTTTTCCAATTTTTCTTTTAGCGTACTCATAATTTACATTTTTATTAGTAGTAAATTGTCCTTATAACTTTGAACACGGCAAAGTTAGGGTAAATATTAAAGACAGCCCGTATCTAAAACGGTAAATTTTATACGGAATGCGCCTCTTACGTGTAAAGATTCAAGGATGATGTGTTTTTTTGTTGCGGCTGTTAATTATGCTAAACACCATTTTATTCTTCTGGTTCCGTCTTACGCATAAATTCAATAGCGATTTAAATGCAGTGGTGGAATTTTGGAGGAATTGAAAAAATCATGTAGAAAAAATTTCACGAAAGCTGTGGAATTGTTTGTGTATTAGAGAGATAATTGTTATTTTTGCAGCTGGAAAAACAAGCGCTGAGCGCCTTTCTGTCGCTAACTGTCTCATAGATAGGGTGATAGATGGCGCACAAGGTGTATATGTAAACTGATAAGAATTATAAATAGAAAAGATAATAAACCTAAGTTAAACAAAAAAGACTAAGATGCCTACTATTCAGCAGTTAGTAAGAAAAGGTCGCGTGGCGCTCGAGGATAAGAGCAAATCACCCGCACTTGATTCATGTCCTCAGCGACGTGGCGTGTGCGTGCGTGTTTACACCACCACTCCCAAAAAGCCGAATTCGGCAATGCGTAAAGTTGCCCGTGTACGTCTGACCAACGGTAAGGAAGTTAACAGCTATATCCCCGGTGAAGGTCATAACCTGCAGGAGCACTCTATCGTACTGGTGCGTGGCGGTCGTGTAAAAGACCTCCCCGGTGTACGTTATCACATTGTACGCGGTACACTTGATACCAGCGGTGTGAAAGACCGTACCCAGCGTCGCTCTAAATACGGAGCCAAGCGTCCTAAGGCCGGTGCAGCCAAGAAGTAATTGTAAACAGACCTCTCTGTTTATGGTGAAGTAAATACTGAACGCACCGCGAGATTTTTAACATCCTCCGCAAGGAGGTAAATTATTAAACCTCGTTTTTGAAACGCTGAAGAGCTTGATACAGAATGGTTGAGTAAGTACCGGTGAGAGCGGGGCAAGCGAGCCTGACAGCAAACCGCTACTGAAGACAAAAGCTGAAAGCAACCAAGCTATCAAAAACAAAACACTTTAAACAAAAAATGAGAAAGGCTAAACCAAAAAAACGTATCATTCTGCCTGATCCCGTTTTTAATGATGTGAGAGTGACTAAGTTTGTTAACCATCTGATGTATGATGGTAAGAAGAACACTGCTTTCACCATCTTCTATGATGCACTTGAGACAGTAAAGAGCAAGATGCCTAATGAAGAGCTGTCAGCTCTGGAGATTTGGAAAAAAGCTCTTGAGAATGTAACTCCTCAGGTAGAGGTTAAGTCACGTCGCGTGGGTGGTGCCACATTCCAGGTCCCCACTGAAATACGTCCTGACCGCAAGGAGTCCATTTCAATGAAAAACCTTATCCTTTATGCCCGTAAGCGTGGCGGCAAGACCATGGCTGACAAGCTGGCTGCTGAGATTGTAGACGCTTTCAATGATCAGGGCGGTGCTTACAAGCGTAAGGAGGATATGCACAAGATGGCTGAGGCTAACCGTGCATTTGCCCACTTCCGTTTTTAATTAGCAGATAAAAGGATTCTTAATCAAAAACAGATTAACAAAAATGGCAAAATCTGACGATCAGTTAAAATATACGCGTAATATCGGTATTATGGCTCACATTGATGCCGGTAAGACAACTACTTCTGAACGTATCCTTTTCTACACCGGTCTTACTCACAAGATTGGTGAGGTTCATGACGGCGCCGCCACCATGGACTGGATGGAGCAGGAGCAGGAGCGCGGTATTACAATTACCTCGGCAGCTACTACCACTTTCTGGAAGTATAATGACGAGAAATACAAAATCAACCTTATTGACACTCCGGGACACGTTGACTTCACTGTTGAGGTTGAACGTTCACTGCGTGTGCTTGACGGTGCTGTTGCCACTTTCTGTGCTGTAGGTGGTGTTGAACCCCAGTCAGAAACAGTATGGCGTCAGGCTGACAAGTATAATGTACCACGTATAGGTTATGTCAACAAGATGGACCGCAGCGGTGCCAACTTCTTTGAAGTGGTACGTCAGCTGAAGGATGTTCTGGGCGCAAACCCCTGTCCCATTCAGATACCCATCGGTGCTGAAGAGACTTTCAAGGGTGTTGTGGACCTTATCCGTATGAAGGCCATCTTCTGGCATGACGAGTCAATGGGTGCCGACTATTCTGTTGAGGATATTCCCGCTAACCTGCAGGCTGAAGCAGATGAGTGGCATGACAAGATGCTGGAGAAGATTGCAGAGTATGACGATGACCTTATGGCCAAGTACTTTGATGATCCCAGCACCATCACTGAGGATGAAATCAAGCGCGCTCTGCGCAAGGCCACCCTTTCTATGGATCTGGTGCCCATGATTCTGGGTTCTTCTTTCAAGAACAAGGGCGTGCAGTGTCTGCTGGACGCTGTGTGTGCATATCTGCCCAGCCCCACAGACGCAGGTGCCGTTGAGGGCCACGCAGTGGGTGACCCCGATAAGATTGAAACTCGTGAGCCCAGCAGCGATGCTCCCATGTGTGCTCTGGCTTTCAAGATTGCAACTGACCCCTATGTAGGCCGTCTGTGCTTCTTCCGCGTTTACTCAGGCGATATTAACGCCGGCAGCTACGTGCTGAACAGCCGTTCAGGAAAGAAGGAACGTATCTCACGTCTTTTCCAGATGCACTCTAACAAGCAGAATGCAAAGGAAATGATTGGTTGCGGTGATATAGGTGCAGGTGTAGGTTTCAAGGATATCCGTACAGGTGACACCCTCTGTGCAGAGGATGCACCCATTGTACTTGAAGCTATGGACTTCCCTGATCCCGTTATCGGTATCGCAGTTGAGCCTAAGACTCAGAAGGACCTTGACAAGCTGGGTGTTGGCCTGCAGAAGCTGGCTGAAGAAGACCCCACATTCCGTGTTCAGACTAATGAAGAAACCGGACAGACTGTTATCTCCGGTATGGGTGAGCTTCACCTGGATATCATCATTGACCGTCTGCGTCGTGAATTCAAGGTTGAATGTAACCAGGGCCGTCCTCAGGTAACTTATAAGGAAACCATCACCAAGCCCGTTGAACTCCGTGAGGTATTCAAGAAGCAGACCGGTGGTCGCGGTAAGTTTGCTGATATCATTGTTCGTGTTGAACCCGTTGACGAAGGCTTTGAAGGAAATCTTCAGTTTGTAGATGAGGTCAAGGGTGGTAACATTCCCAAGGAATTTATCCCCTCTATTCAGAAGGGCTTTGTAACTGCAATGAAGAACGGTGTTCTGGCCGGCTTCCCCGTTGAGCAGCTCAAGGTAACTGTTATTGACGGTTCTTTCCACCCGGTGGACTCTGACCAGCTGTCATTTGAGCTCTGTGCCATCCAGGCCTTCAAGAAGGCTTCTGAGAAGGCAGGTCCCGTTCTGCTGGAGCCCATCATGAAGATTGAGGTGGTAACACCTGAGGAGTCAATGGGTGACGTAATCAGTGACCTTAACAAGCGCCGCGGTCAGGTGGAAGGTATGGAAACCAGCCGCTCAGGCGCACGTGTAGTGAAAGCCAAGGCACCTCTTGCTGAGATGTTCGGTTATGTGACAGCCCTGCGTACCATCACTTCAGGCCGCGCCACTTCAACCATGTCTTTCTCACACTACAGTGAAGTTTCATCGTCGATTGCCAAGAATGTACTCGCAGAGTGCCAGGGCCGCGTCGACCTCTTATAATAAATTATCTTAGCTTAAACACAATGAGCCAGAAAATCAGAATCAAACTCAAATCTTACGACCACAATCTGGTGGATAAGTCTGCCGAGAAAATCGTAAAGACTGTGAAGGCTACCGGCGCGGTTATCAGCGGTCCCATTCCTCTGCCCACCCATAAGCGTATATTCACAGTAAACCGTTCAACTTTCGTAAACAAGAAGTCTCGTGAGCAGTTCCAGCTGTCTTCATTCAAGCGCCTTATAGATATCTATAACAGCTCTGCAAAGACTGTTGACGCGCTGATGAAGCTTGAACTACCCAGCGGTGTGGAAGTTGAAATCAAGGTGTGATAAACTTGAATAGCTGATAAAACCAAACTGTGTTCCGCCCTGAAGGTGCGGACGTGCCCGGGGCGGAACACTATTTTAAGAAATAACTTCAACTCTATAAATACAAATAGAAATGCCAGGATTAATTGGAAAGAAAATCGGAATGACATCCGTTTTCAGTGCCGACGGTAAGAACATACCGTGCACTGTTATCGAAGTAGGTCCTTGTGAAGTTACTCAGGTGAAGACTGTAGAGACCGATGGCTACAATGCTCTTCAGCTTGGCTTTGGCGAGCAGAAGGAAAAGCATCTGAATCAGCCTGAAAAGGGTCATTTTGCAAAAGCCGGAGTAGCCCCCAAGCGCCACTTGGCCGAGTTCAAAGGGTTTGACGGAGAATATAAACTGGGTGACAGCATCACAGTGGAGATGTTCTCTGAGTCAGACTTCGTTGACATTGTAGGTACCTCAAAAGGTAAAGGTTACCAGGGTGTTGTAAAGCGCCATGGTTTCGGTGGTGTGGGTCAGAGCACACACGGCCAGCATAACCGTCTGCGTGCCCCCGGTTCAGTTGGTGCATGTTCTTATCCCGCAAAGGTGTTCAAGGGTATGCGTATGGCCGGTCAGATGGGTAATGAGCGTGTAACTGTTCAGAACCTGCAGGTACTTAAGGTTATCCCAGAACACAATTTATTAATGATCAAGGGTTCTATCCCCGGAAGCAAAGGTTCAATCGTCTTAGTAGAGAAATAATATGGAACTCGCAATATACAATGTAGAAGGTCAGGACACTGGCCGTAAGGCTGTTCTGAATGATTCAGTCTTTGATATCGTACCCAACGAGCATGCCGTATATCTGGACGTTAAGCAGTATCTTGCAAACCAGCGCCAGGGTACCCATAAATCAAAAGAGCGCAGCGAGGTTAGCGGTTCCACCCGTAAGCTTCACAAGCAGAAAGGTGGCGGCGGCAGCCGTATTGGTGACATCAATTCACCCGTGCTGGTAGGTGGTGGCCGTGTTTTCGGTCCCCGTCCCCGTGACTACCGTTTCAAGCTGAACAAGAAGGTTAAGATGCTGGCTCGCAAGAGCGTACTGACTGACAAGGCCGCTCAGAACCAGATTACAGTGGTTGAGGACTTTACATTTGAGGCCCCCAAAACTAAAGAATTCGTAAACTTTGCTAAAAATCTTAAAATAGCAGACAAAAAGATTCTTCTGGTTTTAGCGGCTCAGAATAATAATGTATATTTGTCAGCCCGTAATGTTCCGAACGCTCGTATAATGAACGCTTCGGACATAAATACGTATGCGGTGATGAATACTAACGCACTGGTAATCACTGAGAGCAGTCTTGAGATTATCAATAAGTTATAATAACACTCCAAGAAAAAGGATATACAATGGAAATATCAATAACACCTGTTCTGACAGAGAAAGCAACAAAGCTGAGTGATAAGCTGGGCCGTTACACATTCCGTGTATCTCCGGAGGCTAACAAGTATCAGATAAAGAGCCTTGTTGAGTTCCTGTACGGAGTAAAAGTTAAGAATGTCAACACTGCAATAGTACGTGGCAAGAACAAATCTCGCTGGACCAAGAGCGGCCTTCTGAAAGGAAAGACTAATTCCTGGAAGAAAGCATATATAACTCTTGCACCCGGTGAAAGCATTGACTTTTATAGCAACATCTAAATAAGAAATGGCAGTAAGAAAATTCAAGCCCACAACCCCGGGCCAGAGACACAAAGTTATCGGTGTATTTAAAGGTACGATCACTGCTACAACACCGGAAAAATCTCTTACAGTCGGTAAAAAGGCATCAGGCGGCCGTAACGCCGAGGGTCACCTAACCACCCGTTACCTTGGTGGTGGCCACAAGCGCCGTTACCGTATCATAGACTTTAAGAGAAGTAAAGACGGAATCCCCGCAGTAGTAAAGAGCATTGAGTATGATCCTAACCGTTCAGCACGCATTGCCCTGCTTTACTATGTAGACGGAGAAAAAACTTACATCATTGCCCCCAGCGGCCTTGAAGTAGGCGCAACTGTTATGAGTGGTGCAGACGCGGCTCCTGAAATTGGTAACGCTCTTCCCCTGAGCGCCATCCCCGTAGGTACTGTAATCCATAACATTGAGCTTCGTCCCGGTCAGGGCGCGTTCATGGCGCGTTCAGCCGGTACTTTCGCGCAGTTAGTATCACGCGAAGGTAATTACGCAATTATTAAATTACCCTCAGGAGAAACCCGTAAGGTGCTGAGCTCATGCAAGGCCACTGTTGGCGTTGTTGGTAACAGTGAGCATTCACTGGAGCGCTCAGGCAAGGCAGGTCGTAGCCGCTGGCTGGGCCGTCGTCCTCGCAACCGTGGTGTGGTTATGAACCCTGTTGACCATCCCATGGGTGGTGGTGAAGGCCGTGCTTCCGGTGGTCATCCCCGTTCACGCAAGGGTCTGTACGCAAAGGGTCTGAAGACTCGTGCGCCCAAGAAGCATTCTTCTAAGTATATCATTGAAAGAAGAAAGAAGTAATCTGAGAAGTAATCAAGTAATTCAGTAAGACAAATCATGAGTCGTTCATTAAAAAAAGGACCCTTTATCAGCGTAAAACTTGAGAAGAAAGTAGCTGACATGGATGCAAGCGGCAAAAAGAATGTCATCAAGACCTGGAGCCGTGCATCTATGATTGCCCCTGAGTTTGTAGGTCATACTTTTGCAGTGCATAACGGAAATAAGTTCATTCCCGTGTATGTGACTGAAAATATGGTAGGCCACAAGCTGGGCGAGTTTGCCCCTACCCGCAATTTCCGCGGACATGCCGGCAATAAGAAAAAATAATCGGGCCCAAATAATTAATTTCTGAAAATAAAAAGAATATAATACAATGGGTGTAAGAAAAAGATTATCCGCCGACAAGATAAAAGAAGCTCGTCGTGATGTTGCTTTTGCAAAGCTCACTAATATTCCTACCTCTCCCCGCAAGATGCGTCTGGTAGCAGATATGGTACGTGGCAAGGAAGTTTTCCGCGCCTTAGGTATCCTGAAATTCTCTAACAAGGAGGCTGCCGCACGTCTGGAGAAGCTGCTCCGTTCAGCAGTTGCAAACTGGGAGGCTAAGAACGAGCGTAAGGCTGAGAGCGGTGAGCTCTATATCAGCACAATTTTTGTTAACTGCGCACCGATGCTCAAGCGTCTGCGCACAGCTCCTCAGGGCCGTGGTTACCGTATCCGCAAGCGCGCTAACCATGTGACTGTTGTAGTTGACACTATAGATAATAAACCCTCTAAAACCGAGGAAAAGTAATACGATATGGGACAGAAAGTAAATCCGATCAGTAATCGTTTAGGTGTTATCCGCGGCTGGGACTCAAACTGGGCCGATGGCAAGAAACAGCGTGACACCATCCTCGAGGATTATAAGCTGCGCAAGTATCTGAACGTGCGTCTGGCCAACAGCAGTGTTAGCCGCATAGTGATAGAGCGTACACTTAAGCTTATCACCATCACCATCTGTACATCACGCCCCGGTATCATTATTGGTAAGGGCGGTAAGGATGTTGAGAAGCTTAAAGAAGAGCTCAAGAAAATCACTGACAAGGACGTACAGATTAACATCTTTGAAGTAAAGCGTCCTGAGCTGGATGCCCAGATAGTTGCAGCTACCATTGCCCGTCAGATTGAAGGCAAGGTAGCTTACCGCCGTGCTGTCAAGATGGCCATTGCCTCTACAATGCGTGCCGGTGCAGAGGGTATCAAGATTCAGGTTTCAGGACGTCTGAACAATGCTGAAATGGCACGTTCAGAAATGTTCAAGGAAGGTCGTACTCCGCTTCACACTTTGCGTGCAGACATTGACTATGCGCTGGTTGAAGCCCACACTAAGGTTGGTGTTATAGGTGTAAAGGTATGGATTTGCCGTGGAGAGGTTTATGGCAAGCGTGATCTTGCTCCTCAGTTCAGCAACAGCCAGAAGGAAGGCCGTGCGGCAGCTGGTGGTCGCGCACCCCGTCGCGGCGGTTTCTCACGCGCACGAAACAATAACAACAACCGCTAAAGTGGCCGGCGCGGCCATGGCCGGTGCCGTGGCCGTTACACGCGGAACAGATGCTTAAAGGCCGCGCCGCACTTTATAAGACCAGGCACCAGGAGTGCCCGCATGCTGTGAAAGGCAGCATTATCATTTATAACAGTCAATTACAACACTAAGATGTTACAACCTAAAAAAACAAAATTCCGCCGCCAACAGAAAGGCCGCATGAAGGGTAATGCCCAGCGTGGCAACCAGCTTGCATTCGGTTCTTTCGGCATCAAGACACTGGAATCAAAATGGATTACCGGCCGTCAGATTGAGGCTGCGCGTATTGCGGTGACACGTTATATGCAGCGTCAGGGTCAGATTTGGATTCGCATCTTCCCTGACAAGCCCATCACAAAGAAGCCTGCTGAAGTACGAATGGGTAAAGGTAAAGGTTCTCCCGAAGGCTTTGTAGCCCCTGTTACTCCCGGTCGTATGATTTTAGAGGTGGAAGGTGTAAGCTACGATATAGCCAAGGAGGCATTACGCCTGGCTGCCCAGAAGCTTCCCGTGGTTACCAAGTTTGTGGTGCGTCGTGATTATGACCCCACTCAGAATGTGTAATCAGCGGCAACTGAGGCAGCAATATCAGTAAGCTTTAATCACTTAAGCAACTTTAATAAGTTAAGCAAGTAACCAAGCTCACAGCTACAATTTATGAAAAAAGAAAATTTTAAAGACCTTAGCACCGCAGATCTGCAGGAACGCCTTGCTCAGATGGAGAAGGATTATCTGCAGCTGAAAGTGAATCACAGTGTGACCACTATAGACAACCCCGCTAAGATAACAGCTGACCGCCGCAATATAGCCCGTGTTAAAACAGAGCTTCGTCAGCGTGAACTGAACAATAAATAATCCCAAGAAATGGAAAAGAGAAACCTTAGAAAAGAGCGTATTGGGGTTGTGTCAAGCAACAAGGGTGATAAAACCATCACTGTAATGGTGAAGTGGAAAGAGAAGCACCCCATTTACGGCAAGTTCGTGAACAAGACAAAGAAGTATCACGCGCATGATGAGAAGAATGAGTGCTCTGTAGGTGATAAAGTACGCCTGATGGAGACTCGTCCTCTGAGCAAGACCAAGCGCTGGAGATTAGTAGAAATTATAGAAAAAGTTAAGTAATCATGATACAGACTGAGTCTCGTTTAACAGTAGCAGATAACAGTGGAGCAAAGGAAGCTCTTTGCATCCACGTACTTGGTGGTACAGGCCGCCGTTATGCATCTGTGGGTGATATCATTGTGGTATCAATCAAGAGTGTTATCCCCAGCAGCGATGTTAAGAAAGGTACTGTATCAAAGGCAGTGGTAGTGCGCACAAAGAAGGAAATCCGCCGTCCTGACGGCAGCTATATCCGCTTTGATGACAATGCATGTGTACTGCTTAATAACGCAGGTGAACTGCGCGGAACTCGTATCTTTGGTCCCGTAGCCCGTGAACTGCGTGCCACTAACATGAAAATCGTCTCATTGGCTCCGGAAGTACTTTAAGGACCATTAAAAAACAGAAAGAAAGTAATGAGCAAATTACACATCAAGAAAGGTGACAACGTTTACGTTATCGCTGGTGAAGACCGCGGTAAGACCGGACGTGTTCTGGAAGTTCAGGCCTCCAAGAACCGTGCCATTGTGGAAGGCGTGAACATTGTTACCAAGGCAACAAAGCCTTCAGCCAAGCACCCCCAGGGCGGCCTGGTAAAAATGGAAGCTCCTATTAACCTCTCTAACATTAATCTGGTGGATCCTGCAACTGGCAAGCCCACCCGCGTGGGTATCCGTATGGAAGACGGAAAGAAAGTGCGCTACGCTAAAAAATCAGGAAAGGAGATTAAGTAAACATGAGCACTACACTTCAGAAAGACTATAAAGAGCGTATTGTTCCTGCTCTTGAGAAAGAATTTAAGTACAAAAGTGTGATGCAGGTACCCAAACTGAAGAAGATTGTTATCAATCAGGGTCTGGGCGCAGCAACACAGGATAAGAAACTTATAGAGACCGCCATCAATGAGCTTACAGCCATAACCGGTCAGAAGGCAGTGGCCACTCTCTCTCGCAAGGATATCTCAAACTTCAAGCTGCGTAAGAAAATGCCCGTGGGTGTAATGGTTACACTCCGCCGTGACAAGATGTATGAGTTCCTGGAGCGTCTGGTGCGCGTGGCTCTTCCCCGTATCCGTGACTTCAAGGGTATTGAGGGTAAGCTTGACGGCCGTGGTAACTATACCCTGGGTATCACTGAACAGATTATCTTCCCGGAGATTAACATTGACGCTATCAGCAAGCTCATGGGTATGAACATCACTTTTGTGACCTCAGCTGAGAATGATGAGGAAGGTTACGCTCTGCTTAAGGAGTTTGGTCTTCCGTTCAAGAACGCAAAGAAGTAAATAAAGAACCTATAAAGCATCAATATGGCTAAAGAATCAATGAAAGCCCGCGAGGTGAAGCGTGCCAAGCTGGTGGCCAAGTATGCAGCTAAGAAGGCAGCTCTGAAGGCTGCCGGAGACTATGAGTCACTGCAGGCTCTTCAGCGTATTCCCAAGAATGCGTCAGTTATCCGTCTTCACAACCGCTGCTCTATCACCGGCCGTCCCAAAGGCTATATGCGTCAGTTTGGCATCTCACGTATCCAGTTCCGTGAAATGGCATCTGCCGGTCTGATCCCCGGTGTTAAGAAAGCAAGCTGGTAAAAATCACCATCGCGCATCCCTCTGACATTATCGACAACCGAACAGCGAAGTATCGACAACGCACCAGAGTAATTAAATATTGTTGGGAGATGCCCAATCAATTTAAACAATAAAACAATGACAGATCCTATAGCAGATTATCTTACAAGATTGAGAAATGCGATCAAGGCCAACCACCGTGTGGTTGAAGTCCCCGCCTCAAACTTGAAAAAGGAAATCACCAAGATTCTTTTTGAACAAGGCTATATTCTTAATTATAAGTTTATAGAGGGTGAAACCCCCGCAGGCACTATCAAGATAGCGCTTAAATATGATCCCGTTGACCGTGTTAATGCAATCAAGGACCTCAAGCGCGTGAGCCGCCCCGGTCTGCGTCAGTATACCGGTTACAAGGATATGCCCCGTGTACTTAACGGTCTGGGTATTGCCATCCTGTCAACATCAAAGGGTGTAATGACTAACAAGGCAGCCGCTGAGCAGAAAATTGGCGGTGAAGTTTTATGCTATGTTTACTAATTAATCACGGAGGAACAGTACATGTCAAGAATAGGTAAAGCTCCCATCGCCATTCCCGCAGGCGTAACCGTGAAGGTAGATGGCAATAAAGTAACCGTGAAGGGCCCCAAGGGCGAACTCTCACAGGTAATAAACCCTGATTTAACAGTAAAGGTGGAAGACGGACATCTGGAACTGACCCGTCCTTCTGATGACCGCGAGCATCGCGCACAGCACGGCCTTTACCGCGCACTGATTCACAATATGGTGGTTGGTGTTTCTGAGGGTTATAAGAAAGAAATGGAATTAGTGGGTGTGGGTTACCGCGCAACGGCCACCGGACAGGTTCTGGAGCTGGCACTTGGTTTCTCACATGCGATATACATCAAGCTCCCGCCTGAGGTAAAGGTTGAAGCTAAGAGTGAACGTAACAAGAACCCTCTGATCATTCTGGAAAGTGATGACAAGCAGCTGCTGGGTCAGGTATGTGCCAAGATTCGGTCACTGCGTAAGCCTGAACCTTACAAGGGTAAGGGTATTAAATTTGTGGGTGAGGTAATCCGCCGCAAGTCAGGAAAATCAGCAGGTGCTAAATAAGTAAAAAAAGAATCATCATGATATCTAAGATACAGAGAAGAAACAAAATCAAGACCCGTATCCGCGGAAAAGTTTCCGGAACCGCAGAGCGTCCCCGCATGACTGTATTCCGCAGCAACAAGCAGATATATGTACAGGTAATAGACGACCTGGCAGGCCGTACCCTTGTGGCTACTTCTTCAAAGGGTATGGAAGAGGGTAACAAGACTGAGATTGCAGCCAAGGTTGGTGAGGCCATTGCCAAGAAGGCACTTGAGGCCGGCATCACAGAAGTGGTATTTGACCGTAACGGTTATCTTTTCCATGGGCGTGTTAAGTCACTGGCTGACGGTGCCCGTAACGGCGGTCTTAAATTCTAATATTACACAGCTATGGCAAAAAGAAATAACCGCGTAAAGTCAACCAATGACTTAGAACTGAAAGACCGCCTGGTGGCTATAAACCGTGTTACCAAGGTAACCAAGGGTGGCCGTACTTTCACATTTGCTGCCATTGTAGTGGTAGGTAATGAGAACGGAGTAGTGGGCTGGGGCCTTGGAAAGGCTAATGAAGTCCAGGCTGCCATCCAGAAAGGTGTGGAGGCCGCTAAGAAGAATCTTATCAAGGTGCCTGTACACAAGGGAACTATTCCTCATGAGCAGGTGGCCAAGTTTGGTGGTTCACGCATTATCCTCAAGCCCGCATCTCACGGTACCGGTGTTAAGGCCGGTGGTGCAATGCGTGCAGTTCTGGAAAGTGTAGGTATCACTGACATCCTTGCCAAGAGCAAGGGCTCTTCTAACCCCCACAACCTTGTTAAGGCTACCATAGCCGCACTTGATGAAATGCGTTCACCCGCAACCGTGGCTCAGAACCGCGGCATCACAGTGGAAAAAGTCTTCAAAGGCTAATATCTTACTCGTGCCAGAGATGTTTCCGGACATGCCGGAAACATCTTATGGTGTGAGAGCTGCAGCATAAGGCCGTGACCCTCTTTATCCGGCTAAGCGTTTAGCGAGAGCGAGTTGACGCCGTACTGCCTGAGCGGGGCCCGGACCGGAAGCAGCAGTTTTCTTAAATAAGTAACCAAAGAATAACTAGAGACAATGGCACAGATAGCTATTAAACAGATTAAGAGCCGCATCAATTGCCCCGCAGTTCAGAAGCGCACCCTTGACGCTCTTGGTCTGAAGAAAATGAACCACACTGTGGTTAAGGAGAATACCCCCTCAGTAATGGGTATGGTGAAGAAGGTACATCATCTGGTACAGGTGACTAACCTTTAATTAATGAATAAAAAGAACTTAAAAGCATAAATTTTACTATGAACTTAAGTAATCTTCAGCCTGCTTTAGGCTCAGTAAAGCACGGAAAGCGTGTAGGCCGTGGTGCAGGCTCAGGAAAGGGCGGAACATCAACCCGTGGACACAAGGGTGCAAAATCACGCTCAGGCTACAGCCGTAAAATCGGTTTTGAAGGCGGTCAGATGCCTCTGCAGCGTCGTCTTCCCAAATTTGGCTTTAAGAACATTAACCGCAAGGCATACAAGCCCATTAACCTGGATCTGCTGGAAGTACTGGCTGAGCAGAAGGGCCTGACCACCATAGGACTGGCGCAGTTACGCGAAGCAGGCTATGTAAATGCCAACAGCCTGGTGAAAATCCTGGCTAACGGAACCCTGAATCACGCGCTGACTGTTGAGGCTCACGCCTTCTCTGCAGCAGCACAGGCAGCTATTGAAGCAGCCGGTGGTTCCGTAAACAAGCTTGAAGCATAATCTGACCTTATACTTATTCTAATGAGATTTGTTCAAACTCTTAAAAACATCTGGTCCATTGAGGAACTGAAGAAGCGTATTACCATCACTCTGCTTCTGGTTCTGGTGTACCGCCTGGGATGTTATGTAGTGCTTCCGGGTATCTCGCCCGCCGCTATTGACGCCCTGAGCAAGTTCACCAGCGAGAGTGGTCTTATGCAGCTTCTGGATATGTTCTCAGGTGGCGCTTTCTCACAGGCATCTATCTTTGCTCTTGGTATCATGCCATACATCACAGCATCCATTGTGATTCAGCTGTGCGGTATGATTCTTCCCAGCTTCCAGAAAATGCAGCGTGAGGGCGAGAGCGGCCGCCAGAAACTGAACCAGTATACACGTTATCTGACCGTCCTGATTCTTGTGCTTCAGGCTCCGGCTTACCTTGTGAATCTTCAGATTCAGGCTCAGGGTGCCATCAGTCTTTCAGTATGGACCATAGCATACCTGACCATCATCCTCGCAGCAGGCTCCATGTTCATCATGTGGCTGGGCGAGCGCATAACTGACCGCGGTATCGGAAACGGTATCTCGTTCATAATCCTGGTGGGCATCATTGCCCGTCTCCCAAGTGCTCTGTGGGACGAGTTATATACCCGTCTGCCTCACTCAGCATCAGGCCAGGGCGGTCTGGTTATGTTCCTGGTAGAAGTGGTACTGCTGTTTGCCGTGACTATATTTGCAGTGCTTCTGGTTCAGGGTACACGTAAAGTTCCCGTACAGTATGCAAAGCGTATCATTGGCAACCGTCAGTACGGCGGTGCACGTCAGTACATTCCCTTAAAGGTTAATGCTGCCGGTGTGATGCCCATAATCTTTGCACAGGCCATTATGTTCATTCCTATGACTGTTGCCGGTTTCCGTGGCGCCAGTGGTTTCTGGGGCTCTTTTACCAATATCAACAGCTTTGGATATAACTTTGTATTCTTCATACTCATTGTTGCCTTCACTTACTTCTACACCGCCATTACAGTGCGTCCCACTCAGATGGCTGAAGATATGAAGCGTAACAACGGCTTCATCCCCGGCGTTAAGCCAGGTAAGAAGACTGCTGAGTATCTTGATTCCATAATGTCACGCATCACACTGCCCGGATCCATCTTCCTGGGCGTGGTTGCCATTCTTCCTGCGTTTGCACGCTTCTTTGGCATCAATCAGAGCTTTGCCCAGTTCTTTGGCGGTACTTCACTGCTGATTATGGTGGGTGTTGTTCTTGATACTCTGCAGCAGGTGGAATCGCACCTTATGATGCATCATTATGATGGTCTTATGAAGGAAGGTAAAATCAAGGGCCGCACTACCGGCCAGGGTTACTGATTGCTGAAACACGGAAGTAAACACAACAATAGTTCTTCAGTATAATGATATATCTCAAGACACCGGCTGAAGTGGAACAGATGCGCGCTGCCAATGATTTATGCAGCCGTACACTTGGCGAAGTGGCCAAGTGGATTCAGCCCGGAGTTACCACACGCAAACTTGACACCATTGCCCGCGAGTTTATCCGGGACAATGGTGGCAAGCCTGCTTGTTTAGGTTATCAGGGTTTCCCGGGCACACTGTGTATAGAGGTTAATGAAACCGTGGTTCACGGGTTCCCCTCTTCACGAGTGTTGGAGGAAGGTGATATTGTGGGAACTGATCTTGTGGTTGAGAAAGACGGATTTATGGGCGACAGCTGTTATACCTTTGCGGTAGGACAGGTGGATGAAAAGGTCATGAATCTTTGCCGTACCACACTTGAGTCACTCTATGTTGGAATAGAAGCCTGTGTCCCCGGCAAGAGAATAGGAGACATAGCAAACGCTATCCAGACATACTGTGAGAAGCGCGGTTACAGCGTTGTGCGTGAGATGTGCGGACACGGTATAGGACGTCATATGCATGAGGATCCTGAGGTCCCTAATTACGGCCGGCGCGGTACAGGTGCTGTCATTCGTAACGGTATGTGTATCGCCATAGAACCCATGATTAATCTGGGGAGCCGCAATATAGTGATAGAACGTGACGGATGGACATGCCGTACCAAAGACCGCAAGCCTTCAGCGCACTATGAGCACACACTGGCCATAGTGGACGGCGAGGTACAAGTATTGACAACATTTGACTATATACATCAGGCCATAGGAAACCGTTTTGAACTTCCGGCTATAACAGAAACTAAACCTTCAGAAGAATAAATAAATGGCGAAGCAAGCAGCAATAGAGCAGGACGGCACCATAGTAGAGGCATTATCAAATGCCATGTTCCGCGTGGAGCTGGAAAACGGCCATGAAATTACGGCTCATATCTCCGGCAAAATGCGCATGCATTACATTAAGATTCTGCCCGGTGACCGCGTACGCGTTGAAATGTCACCGTATGACCTATCCAAGGGCCGTATAGCATTCCGTTATAAATAATATAAACAAAACCATATACTAAAAGCAATGAAAGTAAGAGCCTCAGTTAAGAAGCGCACCCCGGACAGTAAGATAGTACGTCGCAAGGGGCGTCTTTATGTAATCAACAAAAAAAATCCTAAATTTAAACAGCGTCAAGGATAATAATTGTCTGATAAGAACGTTATGACTTAATGGAGTAATGTCAAGGACTCCGGATATTTAACAAAGACCATAACGCAGAAATCAGCAAAAAGCAACTAAAAGCAAAATATGGCAGTACGTATAGTGGGAGTTGACCTCCCCCAGAACAAACGAGGTGAGATTGCGCTTACCTACATTTTCGGTATCGGCCGCAGCGCAGCCAAGGCTATCCTTGCTAAAGCCGATGTTGATGTTAATATCAAGGTAAAAGACTGGACAGATGCTCAGGCAGCTAAGGTGCGTGAGGTTATCAGCTCTGACTATAAGGTAGAGGGTGACCTGCGTAGCGAGATTCAGCTGAACATCAAGCGTCTGATGGATATAGGTTGCTACCGTGGCATCCGTCACCGTAACGGCTTACCCGTTCGCGGCCAGTCAACTAAGAACAATGCCCGTACACGTAAGGGCCGCAAGAAGACTGTTGCTAACAAGAAAAAAGCAACTAAGTAATAAGCGCTAATAACTGTCCCCCACGGACAGAGAACATTTACTCAACTCATCTGGAAAACCCCAAGAGAGAATTTTAAAAGAAATTATGGCAAAAAAAACAGTCGCAGCTAAGAAGAGAAACGTAAAGGTTGGTGCAGAAGGCCAGCTGCACGTTCACTCATCTTTCAACAACATCATTGTATGCCTCGCCAACAGTGAAGGTCAGGTTATCTCCTGGTCATCGGCAGGTAAAATGGGCTTCCGCGGCAGCAAGAAGAACACTCCCTATGCTGCACAGATGGCTGCTCAGGACTGCGCCAAGATCGCATATGATTTAGGTCTTCGCAGTGTAAAAGCATACGTTAAGGGACCGGGTAACGGCCGTGAGAGTGCAATCCGTACCATTGACGGAGCAGGTATAAAGGTAACAGAAATTATTGACGTTACCCCGCTGCCCCACAACGGTTGTCGTCCCCCCAAACGCAGAAGAGTTTAATAATCAGTTCCGGCACATGACGTGCATCAGCCGCCATAAGGAAATGACCGCGTTATGTGCTGCCTCTGCTTTCCACTTTTAGTAAATAAACAACAAACAAATTAAACGTATCCTTGGAGTGAAGATAGTCTGACCGCGTTGAGGGCTGCCAGCAAACTTGACGAAACACCTATCGGAGCCTCGTGCGTGAATAGACCATAATTTTTATCACCTCTCTATGGTCGCGGCTGCACAAGCGGAGCTTACCGGGCTTTCAACAGCCAGCTTATCTGTTAACAGCACTCCGGGATAAAACTGATTTTTAACTACAATGGCAAGATATACAGGTCCCAAAACCAAAATCGCCCGTAAGTTCGGAGAACCTATCTTCGGTCCGGATAAAGTACTTCAGCGCCGTAACTTCCCCCCCGGCCAGCATGGCCAGAACAAGCGCCGCAAGACATCAGAATACGGTGTCCAGCTGCGTGAGAAGCAGAAAGCCAAATATACTTATGGAGTACTGGAGAAACAGTTCCGTAATCTGTTTAACAAGGCTTCACGCCTGAAAGGTATCACCGGTGAAATCCTGCTGCAGCTTCTGGAAAGCCGTCTGGATAACGTGGTATACCGTCTGGGTATTGCTCCCACACGTGCAGCAGCGCGTCAGATGGTTCTGCACCGTCACATCACTGTTAACGGTAAGGTTGTTAACATTGCAAGCTATCAGACACAGCCCGGTGACGTGGTGGGTGTACGTGAGAAGTCAAAATCACTTGAAGTAATTGCTGACCATCTGGCAGGCTTTAACCACTCAAAATATCCCTGGATAGAGTGGGATGAGGCTCAGAAAGCAGGCAAATTCCTTCATGTACCCGCTCGCGAAGACATTCCTGAGAACATCAAGGAGCAGCTTATCGTCGAGTTATATTCTAAGTAATAACGCATTAAATCTCTAAAATCCATGGCTATATTAGCATTCCAAAAACCTGACAAGGTGCTCATGTTGGAAGCCGATAACTTCTACGGCAAATTTGAGTTCAAACCGTTGGAGCCGGGCTATGGTATCACTGTGGGCAATGCCCTGCGCCGTGTTTTGCTCTCTTCACTTGAGGGCTATGCCATCTCTTCCATTAAGATTGATGGCGTAAAGCATGAGTTTGATACTATTCCCGGAGTTAAGGAAGATGTAACCAACATCATCCTCAATCTCAAAAAGGTGGATCTCAAGCAAGTGGTGGAAGATACTGACTTTGAACGTGCCACAATTACCGTGTCAGGTAAAGAGGTGTTCAAGGCCGGTGACATAGGTAACGCGCTTTCAGGTTTTGATGTTATGAATCCTGAGCAGGTTATATGTCATTTGGATTCAGGAGCAAGTTTTACCATTGTACTTACAGTCAACAAGGGCCGCAGCTGGATTCCCGCTGAGGAAAATGAAGTGCCCGGTGATGATATTAACGTCATTGCCATTGACTCAACTTACACTCCCATAAAGAATGTAAAGTACACAGTAGAAAACTTCCGCGTTGACCAGAAAACCGACTACGACAAGCTTACACTTGAAATAACCACTAATGGTTCCATTCTTCCCAAGGACGCCCTTAAGGAAGCCGCTAAGATACTTATTCACCACTTCATGATGTTCTCAGATGAGAAGATTACTCTGGAGACTGCTGAGGTTGACCAGAACGAGGAGTTTGATGAAGAAGTACTCAAGATGCGTCAGCTGCTCAAGAGCAAGCTTACTGACATGAACCTGTCAGTACGTGCTCTGAACTGCCTTAAGAGCGCTGAGGTGGAGACTCTGGCTGAGTTAGTGGTATTCAACAAGAATGACCTCCTTAAATTCCGTAATTTCGGTAAGAAGTCACTGACAGAACTTGAAGACTTACTGGTAAGCCTTAATCTGTCTTTCGGAATGGATATTTCAAAGTACAAATTAGATAAAGAGTAATCAGACCCATCAAAGATGAGACACAATAAAAAATTCAATCATCTTAGCCGTACCAAGGCGCATCGTGACGCACTTCTGGCTAACATGACTATTGCACTGATTCTTCGCAAGCGCATTTTCACTACTCTGGCAAAAGCTAAGGCACTGCGTGTTTATGCCGAACCCCTGATTAACCGCGCAAAAGAAGACACCACTAATAACCGTCGTGTTGTTTTCAGCTACCTCCAGAACAAGGAAGCCGTTAAGGAACTTTTTGGTGAGATAGCAGCAAAGATAGCAGACCGTCCCGGTGGCTACACCCGTATTCTGAAGACAGGCAACCGCCTTGGTGATAATGCCAAGACTTGCTTCATTGAGTTAGTGGATTATAACGAGGCCATGCTTAAGGCTAAGGATGAGGCCAAGAGCAAGAAGACTCGCCGTTCACGCAAGTCTAAAAAGACTGCCGCTCCTGAAGCCGCTGTAGAAAAGGCTGCAGAAGAAGCTACAAAAGAACTCCCAGCAGCAGAATAATCTGAGGTTTGGAAAATATTAAGAGGGTGTGTCAAATGCAAATTTGATGCACCCTCTTTTTAGTGTGTAAGGATGTGCAAGTTGCGGGGCACTGAGGATGAGACTGATAGAAGCATACAGAAGTATGAGACCGAAGCCTAATACAAAAAGTGACGCTGCAGATGGCTTATGGTGGCCCACCGCCATGATTTGTGCAGGACGCGTACTGCCGCAGTTTATAACTGATAAGTCCGCAATTATTTAGTGAGTAACGCCACGTTCTCAGGAGTTACCCATATTGGGTCCTACATATACAGTCTTTTATATACAGTCTTACTTATATTTTTCTGCATAACTTTATTAAAGGCCTGAAATGTGCGGAAGATAGATTTTTATTCTTATATTTGCAGTCATGTTTGCCCCGGGAGTGGGGCTTTATTAATGAGGAAGGCAATAAATGACGGCGACATACGTTAATTTATTAAAAATTTCTATTTCTAAGAAGGTATAGACCTATATCAAATAAGCCAATGAAAACAATGCGTACACTGTGCATGGCTGCAGCTGTGGCACTTATGATGGGGGTAAGCTCTTGCTCTACATCAAAAACTGTACTCCCTTACTTTACAGATATTGCTGAAATACAGGAAGGTACACTTCCGGATATGGATTATGTTCCGGTTATTCAACCTGATGATATGTTGAATATAACTGTCACATCACTTAATCCTGAAGCCACTATCATTTACAATACCCCGGCTTTCAATGCTTCCAATGGCAGTATGACGCAGATAAGCACCAATCTCAATGTGCTTGAGTATATGGTCAATGCCAATGGCGATATAAATTTCCCTATTCTGGGTACCATTCATGTGGGCGGCATGACCACCCAGCAGTTGCAGGAATATCTTGAGAAGCGTATAAGTGCGGATGTAGAGGACCCCAGTGTTACGGTTCGTCTTACCAACTTCACAGTAGTGGTGACAGGTGAAGTCAACAGGCCCGGACGTCAGTCCGTAAACAGAGAGCGTTACAGTATTCTTGACGCCCTTGCCCAGGCCGGAGATCTGACCCCTTATGGTGAGCGTAACAATATCCTGCTGGTGCGTGAAGAAAACGGTAAACGTAAATATGTGCGCCTGAATATGAATGATTCAGAAGTACTGACCTCGCCCTATTTTTACCTGCGTCAGAATGACTATATTTATGTAGAGCCTAACAAAGTACGCGAGGCGAATGCCAAGTATAACACAGACAACGCTTACAAGCTCTCACTGGCATCAACCGTAGTAAGCGGAGCGGCTGCAATAATTTCACTGGTAATAGCACTTGTTGTTAAATAAGTTCATCCATGGCAAAGAATTCCAAATCCAACGAATTTATAGATATCAACGGAACCCTGCGTCAGTACAAGAAGAACTGGTACTGGTTTGCAATCTCTCTTTTCATCTGCGGTGTTATAGGCTTTGTAGTGGCAAAGCGCTCTAATCCCGAGTATGGCGTGCGCTCATCCATCCTCATTTCAGGCCAGGACCAGAGCATGCTCACCTCCTTTGCCGGTCTGGGTGACCTCTTTGGCACCGGTGCATATGTTCAGGATGAGGTAATGGTAATATCCTCCCACAAAGTTTACCGTAAGGTGGTTGAGGACCTGGGCATAAATGCCGTGCATACAGTGAGCAACGGACTGCTTTCAAAGTATTTTGCATATCCTGACTTCCCTCTTACGGTGACTGCGCCAGAGGAGCTTGTGGATACACTTTCCGCTGTAGTGCTGTTTAATGTGGATTTAGATTCAGAGGGCAAGGCGGATATTTCTATTGCCGGCCCCAAAGATTTAAAATATGAGAAAGAAAAGGGTGTGGAACTTCCGCACAGCTGCCACACAAATTACGGTGACTTTACTGTAGTGCCCACAGAGCATTTTGAGACCGGTAAATCTCTGAAGACAGAGATAAGGTTTGCAGGTATGGAACCTGCTGTGGAGTTGCTTGCAAAAGGTGTGACAGCAGAACTTGCTGACCGTAAGAGCAACATCATAGTTTTGGGTATAAATACGGAAAACCGCGATTACGGCCGTGATGTTCTCAACACCATAATGGCAGAATACAACAAGGTAGGTGTGGAACAGGACCGTCAGCAGGGCCAGTATACGCTAAACTTCATTGATCAGCGCCTGGAGCTTCTCTCCCAGGAGCTGGCTGATGCAGAGCAGCGCATAACAGCATACCAGCAGTCAGAGCGTCTGATAGAACCCACCGTGACCACTGAATATGAGATGACGCGCAAGGCTGACCTTGAGGCCCGTCTCGTGGGAAGTGAAACTCACCTGGAAATTATTCGTATGACCAAGGACTTCCTTGCTGACTCCAAGAATGCATACAATCTTATTCCCGGCACCATTGATAATGAAGGCCTTCAGAATTCCATATCCAAGTATAATGAGCTTATACTTAAGCTTATGGAACTCAAATCAAGCGCCAAGCCCAATAATGCTGCCGTTAAACTTCTTACAGAACAGATTGATGCTCTCAGGGGTAATATCATTACCACAGTTGACCGCGTTTACAGAAATGCACAGGTGGTTAACCGTGATGCCCGTGCTGAACTGGCAAAGGCAGAATCAAAACTTGACAAGGTACCCCTTCAGGCGCGTGAGTACCTGAGCCTTTTACGCCAGCAGAAAATAAAACAGGAAATTTATCTTTTCCTTTCTCAGCGCCGCGAGGAGACAGCCATGCTGCTGGCCAACACCATGCCTAAGGGTGTGATTGTGGACACGGCTTATGTTCTGATAAAGCCTCTGACTCTGCCACGAAAAGTGCAGATGCTCATTGCACTGATGATAGGTCTCATCATTCCGCCTGTCCTCATCTGGATCAGAGACAAACTCCGCACCAAGGTTGTGGACCGCGCAGATGTTGAGACACGCATCACAGTGCCTGTACTTGGCGAGATATGCGTTAACAAGACCGGTGAGGCCCTTGCCATAAATGAGACTTCAACTACGTCCATTGCAGAACTCCTGCGTCTGCTGCGCAGCAATTTACTCTTTGTCCTCTCTGACCCCAATGACAAAGTGGTTCTTCTCACCAGTACCAAATCCGGTGAGGGAAAGTCCTTTGTGGCCATAAATCTGGCAGCCAGTCTGGCCATGCTTAAGAAGCGTGTCCTCCTTGTGGGGCTGGACATCCGTAAGCCCACCCTGGGCAAGTACCTTGACCTGCACTCTGAGTACGGCATGACGCAGTATCTGAGCAATAACAAGCTCACTCCTGAACAGCTGGTTATTACTGAGCCTCACGTTGCAGGACTTGACGTGGTCCTTGCCGGTCCTGTGCCACCTAATCCCACAGAGCTGCTTAACTCCAAGCGCATGGAGGACTTCTTTGAGTACATGCGTGAGAAGTATGACTATATTATTGTGGACACCGCACCCGTGGGTATGGTAAGTGACACATTCATGCTGAACCGAATTGGTGACGCTACCATCTATGTGACACGCGCTAACTATACCACTTACCAGGATCTGGAATTTGCAGAGGGTATTTATGACAACCACCGTCTGAAGAAACTTTCTCTGGTGGTGAACGGAACGCAGCAGAGCAAGAATTACGGATACGGATACGGTAAGTAAACCTTAGAGCCCGTTCCTCAATATTTGTTAACGCCGGGGTCGCCAGTCGTCATGCATCAGCGTCCGGTTGTTTCGGCCGCAATGCAACCTCATTGCTCCCTCACTGCGCGAACACATCTGCACGACGCTTGTCCGCCCCGGCGTTAACAAATATTGGGGAACCGGCTCTATATATAAGGCAGCGAGGCGCCCCCGGGCGACAACCCGCGCCGCGCGGGGTTGGTGGGCACCCACCGCTCACCGGGCGGTTTTTTTTTTTTTATTT
>CAMWLS010000015.1 GCA_947175205.1 uncultured Porphyromonadaceae bacterium
CGGCCCTATTGACCTACAAAGGCTTTCGGGCTTTTTATTTACACATAAAATCATCTGAGAAGCTATCTATCTTGCGCACAAATATATGCTACCGTAGCTGAAAAATAGAAGCAACCAATCATCCCTTGTTCTATGATTATGTGAGTATATATAGGTTCAACGACTTTACGACGTTCCCTATTTTCTAAGAGCAACATATTAAATATGCCATTAACGCGTATTTAAGACGTTATAAGTCCTTGTGTGAGACATTTAGTGGGACATTTAGTGGGACATTTATCCAAGTATTTTTGGATAAAACTGGCGTAAGAGCTCAATTGTTGCAAAAAACAATGTAACTTTACCGAGTTTTTACAACTTGCTTAAATTAGCATTATGCAGTTTTACAAAATACTATTTCTATGTCTCCTGTCATTACTCACGCCATGTCTGGGGCACGCTCAGGAGGAGATTCAGACCACTGACACGGTGTATCACGAGGATATACAGGAGTTCTCGCGTAATCTTGAACAGATATCTTTTGTTCCCAAAGGACAGTGGATAACAGGCATAAGTGTCAGCTATTCACAATCCAATCAGGATAAATACCAGTTCCTAATAATAGAGAATCTAAACGGGGATACATATACATTTAAAGTTAGTCCGATGCTGATGTTTGCGTTTAAGGATAATCTGGCAGCGGGTGCCAGGTTCGGATATTCACGTCAGCGTACACGCTTGAAAAGTGCGGACGTCATCCTTGATTCAGAAACTGAGTATAACGTGGAATATCTGTACAGTATCTCCCATACCTTTTACGGAACCGCAGCCTTCAGAAGTTATTTAAGCCTTGGTAAAAGTACGCGATTTGGCTTATTCAACGAGGTTCAACTGCAGTTGGGTGGTGGACAGTCAAAATTATGCAGCGGCAGTGGAGAAGATTTCACGGGCACTTACGCTCAGAATTTCAATGCTTCCATTGGTCTCGCTCCCGGAGTTGTGGTCTTTCTCAACAATTATTCAGCACTTGAAGTAAATGTTGGTGTTCTGGGCTTCAATTATACCCATTCAAAATTTACGACGGATCAGATATATATAGCAAACATGAACACTAAAAGCGCAAACTTTAAAGTAAACTTATTCAGTATTACCTTTGGTGTTACTTTCTATATCTAAGCGTATGATGAAGACTAAAGATTTAAAGATATCTTTGTTGCTATGTCTGGCAGTTGTTTTTGCAATGCCATCTTTGAGTGCACAGGATATAGTAAGAAAAAAGGATTTAATAAATGACAGTCTGGCTCTTGCCAAACGTATGCCATCTGATAAGGTTCTTGTAAACGGGGATACAGTGAATATGGTGATACCGGAAAGAAATTTTGGAAGATATGACCGTAAGCTGTTTAACTATCTGTATATTCCGCAGGGTAAATGGGCATTTGGATTAACAGCCTCATACGGAGAACTTAATACAGATGATGTCCAAGTGCTTTCCATTCTGGATAATGTGGACTTTAAAGGAAAGATATATTCCATAAAGCCATCTGTTTCATATTTCATCAGACACAACCAGTCAGTGGGACTGAGATTTAACTATTCCCGTGGATTTGCTGATTTAAATAACCTTGCTGTGGATTTTGATGAAGACATGAATTTTTCAATCAAAGATGTAAGTTATTATACTCAGACGTATACCATCAGTACATTTTACAGGAATTATGTGGGCCTGGGAATGGATAAGCGCTTTGCGGTATTCAACGAAGTGGATCTGAGTTTCGGCAGTGGTTCATCCCGCTTCAAGAGGATATATAATGAGGCCCCACGAGATACGCGTACAAACATCACTGAAGCCTCTCTCAACTTCAGCCCCGGCCTCTGTATCTTTATACAAGATTATGTAGCATTCAATGTCTCATTTGGCGTTTTCGGGCTCAAGTATCATCGTGAGCATCAGTTGACTGATGGTGTAGATGAGGGCACCAGAACAACATCCGGAGCAAACTTCAAGTTTAATATCTTCAACATTGCGTTTGGCTTGTTAATTGTTATATAAAAGTTGGAGGAGATAAAGAAATTCCTTATATTTGTACCATACGTCCAATACAGAAAATAAAAACTCACAGATATGAAATTTAAAGCCCCTGCAAAAAAACTGTATAATGCAGTTTCCTCAGTTTCTAAAGTTGTCAGTTCAAAGAATGCTCTGAATATTCTTGAAAACTTCTTATTTGAGCTTAAGGATGATAAGCTTTATATAACAGGCTCTGACAGTGAGAACTCGCTTACGGGAAGAGTTGAGCTCTCGCATAGTGAGGGAGGAGGTAGCTTTTGTCTTAATATGCGCCAGGTGGTGGATTTACTTAAAGAACTGCCTGATCAGGAGGTAACCGTTGAAGTAGATGATTCTACGTTACGTGTAACGATTTCATACCCGGGAGGTATGTACAATCTGGTTGCGATAAATGCAGATGAATATCCCCGTTTTACGGCAGATGAAAATGAAGGAGAGCCTATTTCATTCACCTGTGATGCTTCATACATTTCACGTGCCATGGAGAAGACTCTGTTTGCAGTTTCAACAGAGGATTTCAGAGCCATAATGCAGGGAATTTTATTTGATATCAAGCCTGATAGCGTTATCTTTGTAGCCACTGATACCCGTAAGCTTGTGAAGTATTCAGACTCAAGAATAAAACCAGGGACAGAGGGGAGCTGTGTCCTTCCGGCAAAACCTGCGGGCGTACTAAAAAGTGTCTTTAACGGTAAGGGTGAAATGAAAGTTGAGATACGCCAAAAGAGTGCAACCTTTACTACAGAAGACTTTGAACTGCAATGCAGCTTCCTTGTTGGGCGTTATCCGGATTATACAAGAGTTATACCACGCAGCAACACCCTTCATCTTACCGTTGACCGCCTGCAGATGCTACAGACGGTCCGTCGTGTAGCAGTATTCGTTGACCCCGGATTCGGACTGATTAAGTTTAAAATTACTCCGGACCGCATGTTTATGCGTTCCTCAGATACCAGTCTCTGCTCAGAAGCAAAGGATGAAGTGCCGTGCTCATTCTCCGGAAACGAGCTTATTATTGGATTCAGCGCTCCATATTTATTGGAGATTCTCAATGTGATAAATACAGAGGACGTACTTGTGGACTTTGGAGATGCCGGCAGACCCGGTCTTTTCTATCCTACCGAGAATCCGGACGGTACTGAACTTATCATCCTCCTTATGCCCATGACCGCAGGAGAATTCTGATAAAAAATGACTGAAAGGATAAGATGAGACTTAAGTTAAAACGCCCTCTGATTTTCTTTGACCTTGAAACTACAGGTACTAATATTACCAAAGACCGAATAGTGGAAATCTCTCTGGTAAAAGTCAATCCTGATGGTACGCGGCTTGAAAAGACAAGACGAATTAATCCGGAGATGCCAATCCCGGCTGAGGCTACCGCGATTCATCATATTACCGATGATGATGTCAGGAATGAACCTACTTTCAAGCAGGTTGCCAAGTCTCTGGCCTCCCTTTTTCAGGGTTGCGATATTGCGGGATTTAACTCAAACAGATTTGACATTCCATTACTTGATGAGGAGTTCCAACGAGCTGATGTTGACATAGATTTGGGACGGGCTAATTTTATAGATGTTCAGACAATCTATCATAAAAGAGAACCTCGGACGCTTGTGGCAGCATACAAATATTATTGTGGCAAGAATCTGGAAGAAGCACATAGCGCAGCTGCCGATACTCTTGCAACTATGGAGGTTCTTTTTGCCCAGATGGATTTATATGATGATTTGCCCGATGATGTAGAAAGCCTTTCAGAATATGCCTCACAGAACAGGAATGTAGACTTTGCGGGGCGTCTTGTTTATGATGAACAACGCCGTCCGGTTATTAATTTTGGTAAATATAAGGGACGTCTGGCTGCAGAAGTACTTGCTGCCGATCCTGGATATTACAGCTGGATTCTTCAGGGAGATTTCCCCAAAAATACCAAGGACGCCTTTACGAGAATCAAACTCAGTCTGTCAGGAAAATAACATTAATAGAGTAAACTTCAACACACGTGCTGTCTGGAAAACATATTATCTTAGGTATAAGCGGTGGCATAGCTGCTTATAAGTCTGTGGTACTTCTGCGGCTTCTTATAAAAGCGGGAGCAGAAGTGCAGGTTGTCATTACCCCTAACGGCAAAGAGTTTATCACACCTGTCACTCTTTCTTCTCTGAGCGGGAAGCCAGTAATAAGCGAGTTTTTTACAGCCAATACAGGTCAATGGAACTCACATGTTGACCTTGGGCTCTGGGCTGATGCTATGGTAATAGCACCGGCGACAGCGTCAACCATTGCAAAAATGGCAAATGGTGTCGCAGACAATATGCTTATTACAACATATCTTTCTGCAAAGTGCCCAGTCTTTATTGCTCCGGCTATGGATTTAGACATGATGTCACATCCGTCAACACAAAGAAATATTGAGCTTCTGCAGTCTTACGGGAATCATATTATTGAGGCGCGTGAAGGTGAGCTTGCAAGTCATCTTGTAGGCAAGGGACGCATGGAAGAACCGGAGGAAATAGTTTCAATAATTGAAAACTATTTCAGTAAAAATACACTTCTTGCAGGCAAACATGTTCTGATTACAGCCGGTCCGACTATTGAGCGTATAGATCCCGTACGATATATCAGCAATTTCTCAACCGGGAAAATGGGATATTCGCTGGCAAAGGCAGCTGCAGCCCAAGGTGCAACTGTAACTCTTATTTCCGGTCCGGTGAATATTTCTGTCAATAATCCGGCCATTAAAGTTGTAAACGTTGAAAGTGCATCTCAGATGTATGATGAATGTATGCGCGTATGGCCTGTGTGTAATGTGGGAATAATGACTTCAGCCGTTGCTGACTACAAGCCGGCAGAGCCATCAACCGTTAAAATCAAAAGAGAGGGCCAAGATGCACCGACCTTAACCTTAATAAAGAATCCCGATATAGCTGCAGCCCTGGGTTCATGTAAGAATTCAGAGCAGATTCTTGTTGGTTTTGCACTGGAGACAGATAACGCCCATGAAAATGGGATTAAGAAGATTACCTCAAAGAATCTTGATTTGGTGGTTATTAACTCATTAGCTGATCCGGGAGCCGGCTTTGGAACTGATACCAATAAGGTTACCGTAGTCTCAGCTAAAGGTAATGAAACAGATATTCCTTTAATGACGAAGGATAATGTAGCTGCAGAGATAATAAAAATAATTTCAACCTATGATAAGACTGAATAATATTCTTTATAAAACAATATTTTCAGTGGCATTACTCCTGTTAACACCGGTAATAAAAGCGCAGGAGCTGAATTGTTCTGTAGAAATAAATGTTGATCAGATTGAAGGTACCAATCGCAGCAGATTTGAGACTCTTCAGCAGGCCATTACTGAGTATATGAACAGTACGGTCTTCACACCTGCCCAATTTGCTCCTAATGAGAAAATTGAATGTCGTCTTTATTTTACCATAAAAGAGATGGACGGAGATATTGCTAAGGGAGACTTACAGATTCAATCCAGCAGGCCTGTATATAACAGTTCATATACCACAACTTTATTAAATTTTAAAGACACAAAGATAGATTTTTCATATCAAGAAGGTGACCCTCTAAATTTTAATCTTTCCAACTGGGAAGGACAGCTTACGGGGTTACTTAATTTTTACGCATACCTAATTCTTGCTATAGATTTTGACAGCTTTTCACCCCATGGCGGAGATTCTTACTGGGACAAGGTAGCTCAGATAGTTCAGATGGGCCAGTCCTCCGGTGAAGTAGGGTGGAAGGCATTTGAAGATACAAAGAACAGAAGTGCTGTCAGCGCTGCTTTTACTGACGCCTCAACTTCAGGAATTCGGGATTTATATTATCAATATCATCGTCAAGGTCTGGATGAAATGAGTACCGCTCCAGATAAAGGACGTGCGGGAATAACTGAATCCATATCCATTCTTCAGAAGATTTTTGATGCAGCTCCCATGAGTGTGGGGCTTTCTATCTTTAAGGATACTAAAATGGATGAACTTGTAAACGTGTATTCAAAAGCTCCTGCTGAGGAAAGAACCAGAGTATATAACGTACTTCAGGGCATGTACCCCACTGAACAGTCAAGACTTGAACAGATTAAAAACGGAGCCGAAAACGCTAACAGATGATAAAGACCTTAAATATATCCAATTACGCGCTTATAGATAAGCTGGAGATATGTTTTGCTCCCGGTTTCAATATTATTACCGGAGAAACAGGAGCAGGGAAATCCATCATGTTGGGTGCCTTAAGTTTACTCCTTGGAGGAAGGGCAGACACAAAGGCTATCGGTGACCCCCAACATAAATCAGTGATAGAAGCTGAATTCGATGTCACTGATTATAGCGGGATGGATAAATTTTTAAAGGAAAATGATATAGATCCTGTTACAGAAGGTCAGCATAGTTTGTGCATACTACGCCGAGAACTTAGTCCGGGTGGAAGGTCCAGAGCTTTTATTAATGATACTCCTGTAAATCTTTCCGTGCTGAGACAAGCAGCAATGAGGCTGGTGGATATTCATTCACAGCATCAGAATCTGTTATTGGCTGAATCAGCTTATCAGCTAAAGATTATTGACAGCATGGCATGTAATGGTGAGCTTCTTGAAGAGTATCAGAATGCATATGCCATATACAGAAAGAAGTTAAAGGAATTTGTTAATACCCGCGAGATGTTAAAAGCCAGCAAAGAGAGTTCAGAACTGATGGATTTTCAGCTGGCACAGCTTACCTCCGCCAAACTGGAGAAAGATGAGGAAAGTGCGCTTGAGAAAGAGAGGGAGCTATTAACTAATGTTGGCGAAATAAAAGAAAATATTGTAGAAGCGCTGGACCAGTTACTATATCGTCAGGGCGGAGTAAATTCGTCATTATCTGATGCAATATCCCGCTGCAGAAATATTGCTCCCAACATTCCTGAAGCAATGGAATTTGCTGAGCGTCTGGAATCTGCTAAAATTGAGATTCAGGATGTTGCGGAGTCATTATTGGCGTTTGATTCATCAGTACAGTCTGATCCTGAGCGGCTGCAGGTAATTGAGGACAGGCTCAATAAACTTTATTCCCTGGAAACTGCGTACCGATGCTCAGACGCTAATCAGCTTATTGAAATACGTGATCAACTTCTGAAGCAGCGGAACGTAATAGATAACAGTGAGAATATCCTTGAAAGTTTAGAGGCTGATGCACGGCAGGCTAAGAAGGATGCCGTATTACTTGCACAGAAGCTTACTGAAAGCCGCATGAAATGCGGAGCTTTCTTTGCGGAGGAGTTACGCAAGAAGGCTACACCTTTAGGAATGTCTAACTTACAGTGTGAGATTTCTATAACATCCGGTAAGCTAACGCCTACCGGAATGGACCAGGTAGAATTCCTCTTTGCGTTTAATAAGAATCAGGTCCTTCGTCCCATAAGTGGTACTGCTTCAGGAGGAGAAATTTCCAGACTTATGTTGGCCATAAAAGCCATAGTAAGTGAACGTATGTCTCTTCCTTCAATAATTTTTGATGAAGTAGATACAGGTGTATCCGGGGATGTTGCAAACCGGATGGGTGAAATGATGTCCTTGATCTCACAGAATCTCCAAGTTATTACCATCACTCACCTTCCGCAAGTTGCTGCCAGAGGCGTAAAACATTTTAAGGTATACAAGGAAGATGATGAAAAGTCCACCCATACGAGAGTCAGAATTCTTGACCGTAGCGAGAGAATATCTGAAATAGCCCTTATGTTAAGTGGAGATTCAGAAAATAATTCGGCACGCCAGACGGCTGAGGTCTTGCTAAACAATGGATTAAAAAATTAAACCCGAAATGAATGATTATATTTTTGGCATACGAGCCGTAATTGAAGCTATTGAAGCAGGAAAAGATATAGATAAGTTACTTATCCGTAAAAATCTTCAAGGAGAATTATCCTCAGAACTGTTTGATTTGCTAAAAGCGCGTGGAATACATGCTCAACGTGTTCCGGAAGAAAAGCTTAACAGAATAACACGTAAGAATCATCAAGGTGTTATAGCTTTCATTTCACAGATTAACTACTATAATCTGGAACATCTTGTACCATCATTTTATGAGGAAGGATTGTTGCCTCTGATACTTATCCTGGATGGAATAACGGATGTGCGTAACTTTGGAGCTATAGCGCGAACAGCAGAGTGCTGTGGGGTGAATGCCATTGTAATTCCGGACAGCGGAGCGGCTCCTGTTAATGCTGATGCAATTAAAACCTCTGCCGGTGCGCTCTTGCATGTTCCTGTTTGTAGAGAGCATTCATTAGCAAAGTCAGTACGATATCTCAAGGATAATGGCTACAATATAGTTGCTGCAAGCGAGAAGGCGGACATTAATTATACTCACGCAGATTTTACTGTACCTACGGCAATTATTATGGGTGCTGAAGATGTGGGTATCAGTAATACTCTTCTCAGATTATGTGATACCATGGTTTCTATTCCTATGTTCGGACACATTGGCTCACTGAATGTAAGCGTTGCTGCCGGGGTAATGCTTTATGAGGTGGTGCGTCAGCGTCTGGAAGCCAACATGGAAGTAATATAAAGAGGTGTTTTTGAGATGTAGCATTTTGATACTTTATTTATCGCGGGGAACAGGGTGTCTTAAGTTATTGCTTCTTTTCCGGGCGAATACGTTTGATCTTTCCATTGGCTGTCCGGGGAAGTCTTTTAACCGGAAATATTCTTTTAGGAATAATGCTGTGGTCATCAAAACTACGTCTAAGTATAGATAATAGAGAGGCCTCATCAAAATCATCTTCTCCACTATATTCCATAACCACCACCGCAATCTCACCCCATTTTTCATCAGGGATACCAACAATATAAAACGGGGTAGGCATAAAAGGAGATATAAGCCTCTCCATTTCCTCCGGGAACAGTTTCTTTCCTCCGGAGTTAATAGCAAAATCAATCCTTCCTTTCCAGATGAAATTATGCTCATCCAATACCTCACAGATATCGTTAGTTATTACTTTCTTAACTGAGAGGTGAGGGGCTGATATCTCCAAACATCCTCTTTCATCAGTACTCACTCTAATACCAGGCATGGTGTGGTATCTTGCTATACCATCTTTAACCATTCCTTTATCTATATGAGCCAGGGCTATATGACTGCATGTCTCAGTCATTCCATACGAAATAAATGCATTATACCCGTGTTCTAATAGTTTACAGGCCCGGTTCTGGCTCAATGGAGCCCCCCCAATGATTAAATTCCTAACTTTTGTTGCATTTACATTTTCAACCAAACTCTCTACCTGTGAGGGTACAATGGCCAGCAAGTCAACATTCTTATCCAGAAGGATTCTATTACTGATGGGTAGTGGCATCAACTCTCCATTTGCCATAATTGCACGCACAGCCATCATTTTTCCGGCAATGTAATCTGCGGACAGAGGAGTGGCAAATATTGATCCCGGAGTAAGTTTGAAATAGCTGTTGGTAGCCCATGCTGAGGCTCTCATATCATCTTTTAGCAGTCTAACTTCCTTGGGTTTGCCGGTTGAACCGGATGTATGAGCATAGACACATGGCGAACTGTTATTCCACTCGCAAATAAAATCTTCGTATGTCATTTATTCTTTATATTACCCCATGCTTTGGTTGTGTTATACCAAAGACAGTCTGCTTGTAATTCAAGCGGAGATGTGATGTTATTAGTATATAACTGACCTGTGCCCAATCCTTGCGGAAGATTTACATTCTTGGTTGCAACCCATTGTGCTATTGCGTTAAGACCAATATCTGACTCAAGAGCTGAGGTAGCCCACCAGCCGATATCTCTTTTCTCACATTCTGCAATCCACTCATCTGCTTGCCCAAACCCTCCACAAAGAGAGGGCTTCAGAATAATATACTGAGGTCTGACAGTATCAAGAAGCTCACATTTGAATTCAAAAGAGTTAAACCCAATCAGTTCTTCATCCAGCGCAATGGGCACCGGAGACTCAGCACATACTCTTGACATTATCTTCCACCGGCCACTCTTTATGGGTTGTTCAATGGAATGAATATTATATTTGCTTATTACACTAAGCTTCTCCATAACATTCTCCGGTGTAAAACTCCCATTGGCATCCAAACGAATAGTCAAATCCGCTTCAGGAAAATATTGACGGACATACCCAAGTAAATTCATCTCAGATTCAAAGTCAATTCCTCCAATTTTCATTTTGAGGACCCGAAAGCCAGACTCTATTTTCTGTTTGATACGTGTAAGCATTTCAGAATGATTACCCATCCAGATTAAACCGTTAATCTGAATTCCTTTCATTCCTTCAGTCCACTCTGAGTTAAAAATAAGATGCTTCCCACCATTTTCTAAGTCGTGCATTGCTGTATCAACCCCAAATCTGATGGAACTTACATCAGGGACTTCTCCCTCAGGATTCTTACAGTATGAATCAAGAACAGACTCATAACAGCCATTATCTTCCGCTGACAGACCTTCAAACAGTGCACATTCTCCGATGCCTTTAATATCCGGACGGTCACTGTACCACATGACAATAAAATAAGTCTTCTTCTCATGCATTATCATGCGTGAAGTCTGTGCGGTGAAGTTAAATCTAAGGGTATATGGAAACCACCGGGCGCAAAGAGTTCTCATCCGGGGAACTGAGGGAACTGGTCAAAGTCAGGATCGCGTTTTTCAAGAAAAGCATTCTTTCCCTCCTGAGCTTCATCCATAAGATAATACATAAGTGTGGCATCTCCGGCAAATTCCATAAGGCCATGCTGACCGTCAAGCTCAGCATTAAGCGCTCGTTTAATCATTCTGATGGCAAATGGGCTACGTTTCATTATGGTCTCACACCATTCAACAACCGTATCTTCAAGCTTATCAAAGGGCACAACTTCATTTACCAAGCCCATACGCAGAGCCTCATCAGCAGTGTACTGCTTACAAAGGAACCATATTTCACGTGCTTTTTTCTGCCCAACACATCGTGCTAAGTATGATGAACCAAATCCAGCATCAAAACTTCCAACTTTAGGTCCTGTCTGTCCAAATTTTGCATTTTCTGAGGCTATTGTTAAATCACAAACCAGCTGAAGGACATTACCGCCACCAATAGCATAACCGTTTACAGCTGCAATTACAGGCATAGTCAGCGACCTAATGGTTTTGTGGATCTCAAGAACATTAAGGCGAGGTGTTCCATCTTCATCCCTATATCCACCTCTACTTTTATAATTTTGATCACCTCCGGAACAGAAGGCTTTATCCCCTGCTCCTGTAAGGACAACAACTCTGATATCTTTTCTGTCACGGCAAATATTCAGAGCATCCAATATCTGATGATTTGTCTGCGGGCGAAAAGCATTATAGACCTCAGGTCTATTTATGGTTATTCTTCCTATACCATTGTAAAAATCAAAAAGTATATCAGAATACTCCTTTATCTGGATCCAGTCTCTTTTCATCTTTATATTGTTTTAAAATACAATTATATAATTCTGTAATTTCTTTTTCTTTTTGAGGGTCCACACAAATTTCCATGATAGCTGTACGTGGCTCTTCCATGAAGGGATTGACGGATTCCGGTGTGCCGTCATAACGGAAATAAGGTATTTTATACGCTCCGGCTATATCAGCAAGCGGTAAACAGAGAGGGGCATAAATCCATTCCTCAACATCAAGATTCTTACTGGCTGCAATCTGACGGAAGATGTGACCTCCCTTATTAGAGATGACAACTATTTTAAAGTCAGGTCTACATGCAAGTGACCCAATTACACCAAGGGCTCCAATATCATACTGGAAACTCATATCTCCACTTATAAAAAGTGTTTTAGTAGATGGAGAAGATAATGCTATGCCCAATGCTGTAGATGTAGAGCCATCAATCCCGCTGACACCTCTGTTACAACTTACGTTTATCTCTGGATTAAGTTTAAAATATTGAGCCATACGTACGGTCAGCCCATTGCTTAAAACAAGATTTTCCCCCGGTCTTAGGTGTGACATCAATATTTTTATAACTCCCGCTGCAGCATGGTTTACAAAAACAGAATTTGCAAGTTCTATTGCAACTGATGATGCTTGCTCCCATAATGCGCGATATCCGGAAGTTATGCTATTAGCCTCAATATTACTGACCAATAAAAGGAATTCTGCCGGGGTTAGATCCCAACTATCATTTAATGCGCAATATGTGTTGCGTCTAAATGGGACTTTACATACTTCTATTACAGGAGGTGAGTCCGGCGCAAGTTCTCTAAACGCCTTCTTTATCCCCGGCGCTATCAACCCGCCCCCTACAGTAAATACTATATCCGGAATGAACTCATTACCTGATGTTCTTAAAACCTTTAGAGCCTCATCAATATTTGCAATATTATCTGGAATACCAGCATTTGCGTTATGTTCCGCCAAAATTACAACATTTGGCATTTTGTCCAGCACGCCAAGTGCCTGACGTAAGTCATTGTCCCACACATTATCCCCAACTATAACCATGACCTTATCCTTCATGAAAAGATTTGACTGGGTATGTAAAGGAAATCCAGATGACAAATCTTTATTAAACCCAAGATGACGGTCAAAGACAGTCATGGTTTTACCCAGAGGCACATCAAGTCTGACGTTTATGTGGACCGGACCCTGCGGGAAAGAAATAGCTTGATAAAGAATCTCACAAATTACGTCTTTATTCTTTACAGATGATATTTCACCATCTATATCACACGCAGCTTTAATAAAATTACTGTATATGCCCGGTTGAATTATAGTCTGGCCATCTGACTGATTAATCCATCTCTCAGGACGATCAGCAGTGATAACCACAAGTGGTAAACGCCTGTAATATGCTTCAGCTACTGCGGGGGAATAATTAAGAGTAGCTGTACCCGAGGTGCAAATCAGAGCAACCGGTAAACGCGAGGCTTCGCTTATTCCTAATGCCATGAAAGCAGCCACACGTTCATCTATAACTGTGTGGATATTTTCAATGCGAGCATTTGATGCCAACATCAACGGAATGTTTCTACTGCCTGGACTCTCTACGCACGTTTTGACTCCTAAAGCAGAAACTGCACACATAAGAAAATCAACAGTATCTTTATCACTGGTAACGTTCTTAAGCATATTATTCTTCTATCTTCTTTTGTACCGGATTAACAAGTAAATTTTCATCTACAAAGATACGCATAAAAATGGATTTATGACTCATCAGTGAATCTCATATGAGAATAAGTTTGTATGAAATTAAATTAGCTGAAGATGGTAACGACAGGTGAAAACCAAGCTATAATTGGCATAAATGATTACTAAAGTGGTCATTTTAACCAAAGAAGATATTTTTATTGCGCAATTTTTAACTAAGTTAAGATTATAATTGTTAACTTAGTACATTCATCATACTTATGAGATTACGTAAATACATATTAACGGTACTTGGCATTATCTTATCATGGGCTTGCGCAGACGCTAACCCTGATGAAAAAGAGGATAATGCCCCGTCAGATAGTATAGCCTCTCAGAAGAAGAATTTAATCCAAAAAGTAATTGACTATTTTGAGGAAAGCAATGAAGATCATAGTGCGGATGGTCTTGATATTTCATTTATAGGTGGTCCCTATTATTCATCTGATACTAAATTTGGAATAGGACTTGTGGCGGCCGGATTATACCATACGGATAAAGCTGATTCTCTGAGTCAGCCTTCAAACGTCTCACTGTACTTAAAAGCAACTACAAGCATGTTCTTTCAGTTAGGTGTAGAGGGATATCATATTTTCCCCGGAGACACACAGCGAATTACGTATGATGTTAATTTCTCATCCGTAAAAAGCAAATTCTGGGGAATAGGATATGACATGGATGTCAACCCTGATAATGAAAGCAAATTCAAGTATCTGGCTTCTGAGGCAAGAGGTTCATTCTTATGGCATTTTAAGGATAAAATATTCTTGGGTCCCACGGCATCCTTTGACTATGTCAACGGCCGTGGATTTGAAAAGCCCTGGCTATGGGATGGTCAGAGCGACCGTACCTTTAATGTGGGAATAGGATTTAAACTTACCTATGACTCCCGAGACAATATTGCCAATGCTTATAAAGGTATATATCTTGCCATTGAGCAGAGGTTTAACCCACGGTTCCTATTAAATAAGTATGCCTTTTCACTGACTGAACTGACTGCCAACGGGTACCAGAGTCTCTGGACCGGCGCAGTAATTGCCGGGTCTTTCCATTCAAGGCTAACCTATGGCAATACTCCTTGGGGGCTGCTGTCAACATTCGGTGGCAGCCATGTTATGCGCGGTTACTTTGAAGGCAGATATAGAGATAAATGCGAGGCTGATATCTGTGTTGAGCTCCGTCAGCATATATGGAAGCGAAATGGAGTGGTGGCGTGGATTGGAGCCGGTACTGTTTTCCCTGAGTTTAAAGCTTTAAGATGGTCAAATATTCTGCCTAACTGGGGATTAGGCTACCGATGGGAATTTAAAAAACGTGTTAATGTAAGAATAGACTTTGGCTTCGGCCGTCATGAGTCTGGATTTATGTTTGGAATAAATGAAGCCTTCTGATAGTATTAAGAGTAAGTTAAGGGGTATAAACCCCTTGCTCCTGATTATGGGATTGTTTGTGCTGGCACTTATTATCCCTAATATAGTGCTGGATATAACGGAATCATACGGAATCTTAAGTAAGATTACCAACATAGTTCTGCCGGCCGGTTTATATATCCTGCTGGCGTTCTCAACACGTAAAGCTGGATTAAATCTACTTCTTGGATTTCCGGTAATGTTCTTTGCGGCATTCCAGATTGTTCTCCTTTTCCTCTATGGGGAAAGCATAATTGCAGTGGATATGTTCATGAATGTCATGACTACTAATGTTTCTGAGGCTACGGAGTTGCTGAGTAATCTTTTACCTGCCATTCTTGTAGTGTGCATCATATATCTGCCCTTTATAATCACCGGTATAATATATCTTTGTAAACATAAAACCTTTTCTGTTTCATTATTGAGGAGAGGACGAGTTACTGGAGCAATAGTAAGTGCGACAGGAATAGTATTACTGATAATAACAGTATTCTGTATAAAAAGCTATAGCCCCAGAACAGAGCTCTTTCCATACAATGTGTGTGCAAATCTGGTGGAGAGTATAAAACGCCAGAAAGAGTCACTGAATTATCCACAGACTTCCCGAAATTTCACATATGAGGTTGAAAAAAAGTCAGATTCAATTCCTGAAGTATATGTACTGGTAATAGGTGAGACATCAAGGGCAGACAACTGGCAGCTGTGTGGCTATGACAGACCTACTAATCCAATGCTTAGCAAACGTAATGATATTGTATTTTATCCTTATGCTGTCTCTGAAAGTAATACTACTCATAAATCCGTTCCTTTAATGCTGTCACCATTGACAGCTGAAACTTTTTCAGATTCAATTAATTGCGTCAAAAGCATTATTACAGCCTTCAAGGAAAGCGGATTTAAAACTGCCTATCTTTCAAACCAACAACGTAATCATTCTTATATAGATTATTTTGGAAGTGAGGCGGATACTACAATATTCCTCAAGGATAATAGCTCTCAGCATTTTGATCATGAGTTGATTATCCCAATGACTGAAATTATACAATCTAACCTGCAACAGGGTAATAAAAAGCAATTTATAGTGCTTCATACATATGGATC
The DNA here is from genome assembly GCA_947175205.1 of uncultured Porphyromonadaceae bacterium. GTDB lineage: Bacteria > Bacteroidota > Bacteroidia > Bacteroidales > Muribaculaceae > CAG-873. The sequence goes on from CAMWLS010000015.1 coordinate 15,729, forward strand.
ACATTTTGACTACAAAGACCGTATAACAAAGGAATACCAAGCATTCACGCCATGCGAGGATTATCAGGCTGATGCGGAATCGCGTGACTTACTTATCAATGCCTATGACAATACTGTGGTTTATACAGATGGTTTACTCAATAGCATTATAGAAAATCTAAAAGAGTTGCATGTCAATTCAGCTATGCTATATACCTCAGATCATGGAGAAGACATCTTTGATGATGAAAGACATAGATTCTTACATGCCTCTCCGGTCCCCACTTATTATCAGCTGCATGTTCCTTTCCTGCTATGGATGAGTGAGGATTATTTGGATGAACATCCCGGTATTCTTGATATTTCAAAAAGTAATGCCATGAAGCCAGTAAGCAGTAGCCAAGCAATATATCATACCTTGGAGGAGATTGCCGGGCTCAAAACACAGTACACAGACACTGACGCATCCGTAATAAACAATAGATACAAAGCAAAGCCATTCATGTATCTTACTGATCTTAACAAGGGCGTCCCCTTAAAGGAATCCGGTCTCAAAACCCCTGACTTTATCCAGTTCAAGAAACATAATATCACTATTGAATAAGTCAACAACACAGATTTATAATAATTAGTGCAAACTTAACGTACTGCCAAGAAATAAGTTAGAGCTGTCTTCACAGACGGCTCTAACTCTCTTACACATAGTACTTAATGTTAGATTTATATCTCTATTCCAGATTGTATCGTATGAAAAAGCAATTATTAACTATGCTCGTTGTATCATTTCCGGGTGCAAAGGTATGAACTTTTTTTTATGTGTCAATAGCGCAATAGGAGTGTAATTTACAAGCTCAAATTTAAAAATTAAACGAAGCAAGGATAAAAGGAAATAATTTTAATGCCGTTTATTTCTAATTTACAATTTTAAAGAAATACTCACTAAAAAATTGCAAAATAACAGGCAGTGAAAATTTGTTAAATTCAATATGTTATATAGCATAATTATAGGAAACGTTCCTGCGAGCGATAGATATTCCCTGGTATATTAGCAAAAGGACACAGAAATACAGCGATACAGGTAATATCTACTTCCAAAATTTACCAAAAAGTGAACTCGCGTTATCCGAAGTTACATTACCTATGGTGTTTATGTCCTCGCCCAAAGTCTGGCCTATCTTTTCAGCTATAATAGGGATGTAGCTGCTGCGGTTAAGTTTCCCGCGATAGGGGACGGGTGCCAAATAAGGAGAATCAGTCTCTAAAACAATTCTGTCCAATCCTATAATGCTAAGGACATTGGCAAGTCCGGAATTTCTGAATGTGACAATTCCGTTTATACCAAAATAATAGTCTCCAACGTTACGAATCTTTTCTATATCATTTTCATCACCTCCAAAGCAGTGGAACACGGCTTTGACACCGGGGTGATTTCTGAGAATTTCAAGAGTCTCATCCAACCCATTCCGGCAATGGATGATTACTGGAAGCCCAGCCTTTACTGCTATATCCGTCTGCTTATCAAAGGCCTCCATTTGCCTTTTACGAGTTGATTTCTCCCAATATAAATCAACACCTATCTCCCCAACTGCTATATACTTGCCGGACATTACTTCATATTCTATTTTTTCTATATCAGATTTCCAATTTTCTGATAGTTCAGTTGGATGGATACCGGCAGCCATACGGATATTATCAGGAAACAAGGAGGCAAGGCGTTTCATATTATCAAAAGAGCTAAGATCAACAGCCGGAAAAATTAGAGCTTTAACTCCTGCTTCAATAGCCCGTTTCACTTCTATTTCTGATTCCGCTCCGGGAAATGAGTCCGGAGAATAAATATGTGTGTGTGTATCTACAAACATACGATTATATTTTGCGTTCTGATGCCTGAGTGGCAAGATCTACAAGATACTGGCGTACGTCTTTATCCAAACTTACATCCGCCAGGGCCTTGATGGCCATATCTGAGAACTTATTAATCATGGTAAGACATCTTTGCGGAAGTTCCAAACGTGTATAGATTTCTTTTATTCTTTTAACAAGTTCCTCTCCGGTCAGCATTTCGTATGCAGTTCTGACTTCTTCCGGCGCTTCCTGCATGGATTTTATAAGGAGCCAAGTCTTTTTTCTATTCTTAATGTCTCCTCCAATCTCCTTCCCAAAAACTTCAGAATTTCCGAAACTATCAAGTAAATCATCCATCAATTGGAATCCTAACCCTAAGTTAACCCCATACTGATATAATGCTTCCCCCTCTTTGCCTGCTACCATTGCCCCCAACTGACATGCACATCCAAGAAGGACTGCGGTCTTAAGCCTTATCATCTCAAGATATTCTTCTTCAGAGACAATATCTCTTGACTCAAAATCCATATCAAACTGCTGTCCCATGTATACCTCCATGGCGGTACGATTAAATATTGTAAGATAAGACACTCCATATCGTGCTATCATCTCTGTTGCTAAGGTAAGCATTGCATCCCCACTTAATATAGCCGCATCTTCACCATACTTTGCCGCTACAGTGGGCTTACCACGTCTTAAATCAGCTTTATCCATAACATCATCATGAAGTAAGGTGAAGTTATGGAACATTTCTATGGCTGCGGCTGCATCAAGTGCAACCTCCATTTCACTCCCGGTACCATATGCGCAAAGGAGTGTGAGTATAGAACGCAGACGCTTACCCCCACTGTCAAGAGCGTAACGAATGGGCTTAAAAAGTCCTTCCGGTGAGTCAGGGAAAGGCATGTTATTTAATTTATCTTCTATAAGATTCATTGCCTGCACTGCAGGTGAGTCTGTTAATTCACGTTTCTTTTCCATTTTTCAGTTTTCTAATACTTTTCTGATGTACAAAAATAGCATTTTTTTCGCTACATTTGTAGTCTAAATACATAAAGTATGGACATACTTCCTCAGGACCCCGTGATATTGATGAGTTTCATCAATACAAAATTAAGAGATAATTACCCCAATCTTGATGCGCTTTGTCAAGATATGAATATTGACCGTGAGTGGTTGATAAAAACATTAAAGGATGCCGGATTCGAGTATTCTGTAGAACATAACAAGTTTTGGTAAGGAATTACTGATGAATCCAAATATAAATCCACAATATCTGAATGAACTTAATGAAGTTCAGCGGCAGGCCGTAGAATGGCTGAAAGGTCCGGAACTTGTAATAGCAGGAGCCGGATCCGGGAAAACCCGTGTACTGACATACAAGATTATTCATTTGCTTGCACAGGGCTATGAGCCGTATCGTATTCTGGCGTTAACCTTTACTAATAAAGCCGCTGCTGAGATGCGTCAGCGTATAGAGGCTCTTGCCGGCGAAGATACTGCAAGAAAGCTGTGGATGGGTACATTCCATTCTATCTTTGCACGTATTCTAAGAAGACACGCAGACCTAATCGGATTTCCGTCAAATTACACTATATATGATACTACGGATTCAAAGACTTTAATAAAGACCATCATCAAAGACATGAATCTTGATGATAAAGAATATAAGCCCGCAACGGTGTTGAATGTTATATCATCTGCTAAGAATGCATTGATTTCACCATCTGCGTATCGTAATGACAGGGACCTGATGTCAGTGGATAAACATGCCCACCGCAGCCGTTTAGTGGATATATATGAGGCATATGCTAACAGATGTCAAGTCTCAGGGGTAATGGACTTTGATGACCTGCTATATTATACCAATATCCTTTTTAGGGATTATAAGGATATACTGGAACATTATCAGGAATATTTTCAGTATGTTCTTGTGGATGAGTATCAGGATACAAACTTTGCGCAACATGCCATAATATCACGATTGTGCGAACGATATCACAACCTATGCGTAGTGGGTGACGATGCGCAAAGTATTTATTCTTTCCGTGGGGCTAATATCCGGAATATTCTGAATATGAAAAAAGGCTATCCTGATCTTGCAATATTCAAGCTTGAGCAGAATTACCGTTCAAGTGAAAATATTGTAAATGCAGCCTCATCACTGATTGCAAAGAACACAATGCAGATTCCCAAGAACGTTTATTCAACCAACGGCGCCGGAGAGAAAGTGGAGGTCATCCGTTGTTTCAGTGACTATCAGGAAGGCCATGCCGTTGCTGCAAAGATACAAAGATTGAGAATACAGCAGAACAGCAATTATAATGATTTTGCTATTCTATACCGGACTAATGCACAGTCACGCATACTGGAGGAGGCGCTCCGGAAAGTTAATATACCATATAGGATATATGGTGGACTTGCATTTTATCAAAGAAAAGAGGTAAAAGATGCAGTTTCATATTTCAGGCTGACGGTTAATCCTCATGACGATGAGGCTCTCAAAAGAATTATTAATACTCCGGCCCGAGGTATTGGTGATAAGACTGTGGGTAAACTTGTCAGTGCAGCCTTAGAGAACCAGGTTAGTATATGGACAGTACTTACACACCTGGACAAATACGCTGTTCAGATTAATTCCGGAACAGCAAAGAAGCTTGCAACTTTCTGTAATCTTATTTCTACTTTACACCAGATGGATGTATCAGAGATGGATGCAGGAATGCTTGCTGATGAAATTATCACGAGGTCAAATCTCATGGGTGTGTTGCTAAGTGACAGTACACCGGAAAATATCTCCAGACGGCAAAATCTTCAGGAGCTTTTAAATGCAGCATATACTTTTGTTGAAGAACGGAGAGAAAGCGGTGCTGAACCATCTGAACTAAGTATGCAGCAATTCATCACCACCGTTTCATTAGCCACAGATTCAGAAACAGAGGATGACTCTGAAGGGAATGAAGATCAGCGGGTAACTCTTATGACCATACATTCAGCAAAGGGACTTGAATATGATAATGTGATAGTGGTGGGTGTGGAAGAAGACTTACTTCCATCTTCCATGAGTCTCAATTCACCTGCTGAGATTGAAGAAGAGCGCAGGCTGCTCTATGTTGCTATAACGCGCGCAAAACGGTACTGTATGCTTAGCTTTGCAGGGTCACGCTTCTTGAATGGTCAGACAAAGACATGCAGGGCCTCCCGCTTTCTAAGTGACATGGACGCTCGGTATTTAAAGTTCAATGGTTCAACACCAGACATTCAGAATAGCAACATAGATACAAATATCAGATCAAGTTTCCATTCTCCCTCTTTAAAACCTTCTTTCAATAATAACTCAGGGTGGGGTAATAGAGCGAGAATAGAACGTACTCCTCTATCAAAGAAAGTTGATAATAATATTGATATAGACTCAGACATGCGTCTTCACAGTATCTCAGAACTTAGTGAGGGTACAAATATTATACATTCCAGATTTGGACGCGGAGTTATCCTGAGTATTCATACTGATTCAACTGAACATGCAATTACTGTGCAATTTGGTCATGGGGATACCAAGAAGCTGCTTCTGAAATTCGCAAAATTCTCTATAGTATTTGATAATGAATAAAACAGATATACATACCCCGTTTTATATAATTTATGAGCCACGGTTAAGACGCAACCTTGAACTTATTCAGCGTGTTGCACGGCTCTCCGGTGCTCATATTATTATGGCATTTAAGGCTAACGCTTTATGGAAAACGTTCCCTATAATTAAGGAATATGTAAAATCATGTACGGCATCATCACTGAATGAACTTAGACTTGGTATTGAGGAACTGGGGGCAGACGTACATTCATATTGCCCGGCTTATACTGATGAGACAATTGACGAATACATAAAAGGTTCCACCCACATAACTTTTAATTCTCTGGAACAATATAATAGGTTCAAAGATAGGATTAAGGCCAATAACTCATGCGCAAATAATGGATATGTCAGTCCGGGTCTGAGAGTAAACCCACATTGCTCTGTAATTGAGACAGATTTGTATAATCCGGCTTTGCCCGGGTCACGTTTCGGAGTTGATGCCTCAAAATTAGGGAAGACAATACCTGAAGGGCTTGAAGGACTTCATTTTCACTCTTTGTGTGAATCCAGCAGCTATGACCTTGAAAAAGTTCTTAAAGCTTTTGAAGAACAGTTTGGTCATTTGCTTCCTAAGCTAAAATGGGTAAATATGGGAGGTGGCCATTTAATGACACGTGAAGGTTATGATACAGAGCACTTAATATCACTTATCAAGGATTTTAAAAATAAATATCCGAATCTTGAGGTGATACTTGAACCTGGAAGCGCTTTTACGTGGAGGTCCGGTGATTTGATTAGCACAGTAGTAGATGTTGTTGACAATGACGGAGTCAAAACAGCCATTATGGATGTCTCCTTTGCGTGTCATATGCCAGACACTCTTGAGATGCCTTATAAGCCAGCAATTACAGAAAGTATAAACCCGGAGAAGAATCATCCAACACCTGCATTCTCATACAGGCTGGGAGGCAATTCATGTCTTAGTGGAGATTATATGGGCGACTGGTGGTTCAGAAAACCGCTTGTTCCCGGACAACGTCTTACACTGGAGGATATGAACCATTATACAACTGTCAAAACCACTATGTTTAACGGTATTCATCACCCGGCATTGGTATTAAGTCACGATAATGAGGGTAATGATTGCGAAATACTAAGAGAATATACCTATCAGGATTATAAAAACAGAATGTCATGAGCAAGCCACCATTTTTCTCAGTAATTATTCCGGTCTATAACAGGCCTCAGGAGGTCAAAGATCTGCTGGAGAGTCTTCTTACTCAAGAAAACACAGACTTTGAAGTAATCATAGTGGAAGACGGCTCAGATATTCCGTGCCAAGCTCAGGCAGAGGAGGCAAGGGAGCGGGGGCTGGATGTCAAATATTTCGTTAAGACAAATGAGGGACGCTCAATTGCACGCAATTATGGTATGGAACAGGCCTCAGGGCGCTATTTCGTTTTTTTTGACAGCGATTGCGTAATACCGAGTGATTATTTTAAGAATGTGGCAAAGGCTCTTTCTGATAATTATACAGATTTTTATGGAGGCCCTGATGCTGCCCATGAATCTTTTACAGATACTCAAAAAGCCATAAACTATTCCATGACTTCTTTCCTTACAACCGGGGGAATAAGAGGCGGGAAAATACAAATGGAGAAATTTACTCCAAGAACCTTCAATATGGGCTTTTCTCGTCCTGTATATGACCGAGTAGGAGGGTTTAGAGAAATGTTCTCTGAGGATATTGACATGAGTACCCGAATACGTCGTGCCGGGTTTTCACCAAGTTTACTACGGCAAGCTCCTGTATGGCATAAACGCCGTATAAACTGGAAGAAATTCTGGAGACAGGTATATGTATTTGGCATGTCTCGTATTACGTTAAAGCTTCTATATCCAGGCTCCCTTAAACCGGTTCATACCTTACCGGCGTTATTTGTTATAGGATGCTTTTTGTGCATCATTCTGGGTATTTTTGTGAATCCATGGTGGTTTTTACTGCCTGTAATATATTTTGTTGCAGTCTTTATTGGCGCACTTATCAGTACCAGAAGTCTTAAGATTTCCACAATGGCGGTTCCGGCAGCCGCAATTCAGCTGACCGGTTACGGTTGCGGCTTTATTAAGGCTTGGTTTACCAAAATATTCTTGAGAAGAGCACGTAATATTGATGAAGAAATTGCTATAAGGAAAGGCAAATGAGTAATCATAATGACAAATTGAATTATACGGATAAATTTCTTATACGTGATCTCAACACAGAGGAAAGACCGCGCGAGAAAGCCATGAGCCATGGAATAAAGTCACTGAGTGATGCTGAGTTAATGGCTATCATTTTTGGAACTGGCGTGCAAGGTCAATCTGTTTTAACGCTAAGCCGCAATATCCTCAAGAATCATGACGGCCACTTGTCAAGAGTTGCCCGTAAAGATTATAGGGAATTGATAAAGGATATAAAAGGAATAGGTCCGGCTAAGGCCATAAGCCTGCTGGCAGCTTTAGAGTTAGGAGCCAGAGCCAGCGCTGATGCACTCAGTGATGACAGGACCCCGATAAACTCATCAGAAAAGGCTTTCGCCTATATGAGACGCTTCTTTGTGCATCTTAATCACGAAGAGTTTTATGCACTCTTTCTCACTCAGGCTCTAAAGCCTATAAGATGCCATAAAATAGGGCAAGGGGGACTGACGGCGACATTAGTTGACCATAAGATTATCCTAAAAGAGGCGCTACTATGTAATGCGTCAGCTGTTATATTATTTCATAATCATCCATCAGGTAATCTTCAGCCGTCACTACAGGACAAACAACTCACAAATAAAGTTAAAGAAGCATGTAACCTCTTGAGCATAAGGCTAAATGACCATCTCATTATAACAGATGGAAGTTATTATTCATTTAATGATCAGGGACTATTGTAATGGAACCATATCTGCTAGTTGAGGCTCTGTCAAAAAGCGTGGGAGACAGAATGCTTTTCTCCGATATCACTTTTGGAATATCAGAAGGAGATAAGATAGGAATTGTGGCTAAGAATGGTACAGGTAAAACAACCTTGCTAAATATCATAAATGGGAAAGAAAGTCCAGACAGCGGGAAAGTCACCTTACATTCAGGTATAAGAGTTGGAATGCTTGAACAGATGCCTGTCTTTGAGCCTGATGCAACAGTCATTGAGGCAGCCTTAGCAACTGCAGGGGATGTCGCCGCTGCCGTTTTGAGATATGAGAAAGCAACCTCAGAAGGGAATGCTGCCGATATTGCTGAAGCGGCTCATATACTGGACCGTCTTAATGCCTGGGATTTTGAAGACAGAACCAGACAATTACTTACCTCGCTTCATATTACAGACATGTCCCAGCCTATGCGAGAACTATCAGGCGGACAAAGAAAAAGAGTTGCTCTTGCTTCAACTCTTATTTCACAGCCTGACTTACTGATACTGGATGAACCTACAAATCATTTGGATATAGAAGTAATAGAATGGCTGGAGAACTATCTTAGCAGACAGCGTATAACTCTCCTTATGGTCACTCATGACAGATATTTCTTAGACCGTGTGTGTAACAGGATAATAGAGATTGACAGAGAGCAGGCATATTATTATGAGGGCAACTATGATTACTATCTTAGACGTCGTTCAGAACGCATAGAGGCATTAAGTCAGCAGCTTGAACGAGACCGGAATATGCTTAGAAAAGAACAAGACTGGATGAGTCGACAGCCGCAAGCACGTGCAGGAAAGGCCAAATATAGGATTGATCAATTTTTTGAATTAAAAGACCGCACTAAGATTAATCTTGAAGAGAAGAACGTTGAGATTAACTCGGATGCATCTTATATCGGATCAAAAATATTTGAAGCACACCACGTGTCTAAAAAATTCAGTGACAAAATTATCTTACAAGATTTTTCTTATACATTTGCCAGATATGACAAAGTAGGTCTGGTGGGTGCAAATGGCGTAGGTAAGAGTACCTTTATAAAGATGCTTCAAGGATTAATCACACCTGACACCGGTAACTTTGATATAGGATCCACAGTCAGATTTGGATATTACAGTCAAGACGGCATACAGTTTAATGAGGACAAGAAAGTAATAGACGCCATAACTGAAATAGCGGAGGATATAGAACTTAAAGACGGTATCAAAATAGCGCCTATGCAGTATTTGCAAAAGTTCTTGTTCAGTGTTCCAGACCAGCAAAAATATATATACACACTGAGTGGTGGAGAAAAATCCCGTCTATATCTTGCAACGGTTCTGATGCGCAGGCCCAACTTTCTCATTCTTGATGAGCCTACTAATGACCTTGATATTATAACTCTTGGGATACTGGAGGAATATCTTGCAGAGTTTAAAGGCTGCGTTCTTGTGGTAAGTCATGACCGTTATTTCCTGGATAATATAGCAGATCACCTCTTTATAATGTCAGGAGATGGCAGTGTAAAAGATTTTCCAGGGAACTATTCTGAATATAGAGAAGCAGTCAGAGAGCGAGAGAGAGCAAAGGCTGCGGAACAAAAATCAGACTCAAAAAAAGGGACGGTAAAGTCTCAATACCAGAAAGAGCGTAATCGTAAACTCTCTTATAAGGAGAAGAAAGAATTAGAGAGTCTTGAAAAAGAGATTGAGCTTCTTAACAAAGAAAAAGCAGTGTTAGAAGAGACCTTTAATTCAGGGAATGAAATTACAAACGTTGAAGAACTTGCTATAAGATATAACCAGATAAAGGAAGAAATTGACGCCAAAGAATTTCGCTGGCTGACATTATCTGAAATGGATGTATAAGAGCTTTAGAATATAGTCTAAAAAGTTTTGTTATCTTTGCAGTTAAATAAAAGATTATATTATGATTTTAACCAGTTCCATTGCAACATTTGGCCGGTACATGTTATTCATGCGCAAGGTGCTGAGTATACCTGACAAGTGGAAAGTTTTTTTTAAACGTACAGTTTCTGAAATTTCTCAGTTAGGAGTTGCCTCTATTCCTCTTGTGCTTGTGATATCAGTTTTCATAGGTGCCGTAATAGCCATCCAGATGCAGCTAAATATATCTTCACCGCTTATCCCCGCCTACTCAGTGGGCCTTGCAACGCGTGATATAGTCCTCCTTGAGTTTTCTAATTCTATTCTATGTCTTATACTCGCCGGAAAGGTTGGCTCAAATATAGCATCTGAAATAGGGACCATGAGAGTCACAGAGCAGATAGACGCGCTGGAGATTATGGGAGTCAACAGTGCTAACTTTTTAGTACTCCCAAAGGTTGTAGCCTTTGTATTCTTTATGCCTATCCTGGTAATTCTCTGTATAGGGACATCCCTGGTGGGCGGTTATCTGGTGGCTCTTCTTACGGATATCATAACTGTTTCAAGATATATTTACGGTCTTCAGGCACTTTTCAGTGAGTGGTATGTCTGGTATGGCTTAATCAAGTCTTTGGTTTTTGCTTATATAATTGCTTCTGTAGCTTCATTTTATGGATATTATGTAAAAGGTGGCGCACTGGAAGTAGGCTCTGCAAGTACCAATGGAGTTGTTGCAAGTAGCATTTTAATACTCTTTTTTGATGTCTTACTTACTAAACTGTTACTGCAATGATAGAAATTAAGAACCTTATCAAAAGTTTTGAAGACAAGACAGTCCTTAATGGTATTACAGCAACCTTTGAAACCGGGAAGACAAATCTTATTATAGGACAGAGCGGTTCTGGTAAAACCGTACTTATGAAATCACTGGTGGGTCTCATCAAGCCTGATTCAGGAGAAATACTATTTGACGGCCGCAACTTACTTACTATGACTTCAGAAGAGATAAAGGAGTTGCGCAAGGAGATTGGAATGTTATTTCAGGGTTCAGCGCTTTTTGACTCTGAAACCGTTCTTGGGAACGTTATGTTTCCACTGATAATGTTTACCAAGATGAGTCAGAAAGAAATGCTTGAACGAGCACTTTTTTGTATAAAGCGCGTAAATCTGGAAGGAGCAGAGAATAAGTATCCCAGCGAAATTTCCGGTGGCATGCAGAAACGTGCGGCTATTGCAAGAGCCATTGCACTTAATCCCAAATATCTATTCTGTGATGAGCCTAATTCTGGTCTTGACCCTAAAACGTCAATTCTTATTGATGATCTCTTGAGTGATATCACTCATGAGTACGGTATAACTACCGTAATTAATACTCATGACATGAACTCTGTGCTTGGAATAGGTGAAAACATAATATTTATAAATAAAGGTTACCGAGAGTGGGTAGGTGATATGTCTAAAATTTATAACTCCGGTAATAAGGCTCTTGATGACTTTGTTTTTGCTACCGAGCTATTCCAGCAGGTTAGAAAATATGTGGCATTACATGGGAGAATAGAGCGCCCAACAACGGATAAATAAGAATGAGATTTGCAGATATCCCCGGGCACGAAGATATTAAACAGCATTTGCGTAACCTGGTGGACGCAGATAGGATACCTCATGCCATGATTATTGAAGGTCCCGCAGGTTCTGCCAAGTATATGCTTGCACGGGCTTTGGTACAATATATTCACTGTACCTCCCGTGAGAACGGAGATAGTTGTGGACGATGTCCTTCCTGTCTGCAGCATGAGTCTTTTAATCACATAGACACTTTTATGTCTTTCCCGGTGGTTAAGAAAGGCTCAACTGCAACGAGTCAGGATTATATCAAGGACTTCTGTAATTTTGTTGAAGAGAATCCGTTTATGGACTTCCAGACGTGGCAACAAAGTTTAAATAACACCAATGCCCGTCCAATGATTTATGCTGAGGAAGCGGCAATGCTTATTAAGAAACTAAGCTTTGCACCACGCCAGTCAAAATTCAAGACAGCTCTGATATGGCTCCCGGAAAGGATGCAGGAGGCTGCAGCGAATAAACTACTGAAAATTGTGGAAGAACCTTACAAAGACACCATTATCATTATGATTAGTAATGAAAGTGCTAAAGTACTTCCTACAATTTACTCACGTACCCAGCGCATACATGTTCACAGATATGAAGATTCTGAGACACAGAAAATCATCAGGAGTATTTATCCGGAGCTTACAGAACAGAATATTTCAGACATAGCTCATTTAAGCAGGGGAAATATAAATTATGCATTAAACACAATATCTCAGAGTGAAGATCGCAAAAAATATCTTGCATATTTTCAGGAGCTCATGAGAAAAGCATTCCAACGTAAAATTCTTGATTTAAGACAGTGGAGCTTAGAAATTTCAGCATTGGGCAGAGAAGGGCAGATGAGGTTTTACGAATACTGCTCCAGAATGTTACGGGAAAATTTCATCTATAATCTGAGGCAGCCGGAACTGAATTATCTGACATCTGAAGAAGAAAGTTTCAGCGTAAAATTTTCTCGGTTTGTTAATCACAGGAATGTAATTGGCCTGATGAAAGTATTTGACCAGGCACGTATTGATATTTCAGCCAATGCTTCTGCAAAATTAGTTAATTTTGATGTTGCCATAAAATGCATACTTCTGATAAAGAAATAACTCCAAAATTCTTACAGCAGGTTGCAGAATACTTTGTTAGTGGTAGATACTCCGGTTCATTACACAAGCTGCAGTTTATTACTCCCAACAGACGCACCGGACTGTGGCTTAAGCATTATTTCAAGGAAGCGCTTAAAAAACGTTCCGGGGCGCCTCAGTTCTTGCCTAAATTTCAAGCATTTGGTAAATTAATATCAAATGTTAGCCCTCTTGCATGCGCAGATCCCAGGGAACAGCTCTTTATTCTATATGACTGTTACAGGCGTATCTTATCATCAATCAATAAAGACCAAGCTCCTGCCAGTTTTGATAATTTTATCTTTTGGGGAGAAATTATTCTAAATGACTTTAATGATATAGAAAGTTCTTTAGCCTCGGCTGATAAGCTCTATCGCAATTTGGCGGGGCTTAAAGAAATCTCAGCAGATTATTTAACTCCTGAGCAGAAACAGGTCATAAAGCGCATATGGGGTGAAAGTAAAATGACAGAAGATATAGAGAGATTCTGGTACCATTTGCGTCAATCTTCAGAAGATGAAAATTCTATAGGTGCAAGTTTCATTAACCTCTGGGAAATTCTTGGCAAACTCTTCAGTGAATTTACTGATTCGCTTAAAAAGAAAGGACTGGCAACATCAGGCGCGTCAGAGCGTTTAGCACTAAAGGAGCTTAAAGAAAATGCACTCATCAACGCAGATATACAATATGTCTTCGTTGGTTTTGATGAACTTTCACATGTAAGATGTGAAATCTTCAATTGGTTTAAGAATCGTGCAGGAGCCAAATTCTTCTGGGATGTTGATTCTGAATTTGTAAGAAGAAGTAATGACAAGATATTTAGACAACTTCTTAAAAATTACAGGATGCCTGAGGACTTTAATATTGTATATCCAACGGTAAAAGCCCCTGATATAGAAATTATAAGTGTACCTTCATCAGTTATGCAGTCAAAAGCCGCGGCTCATACTTTGAAGACATGGCATCCAGATGCATCAGAAAGTGGGGATAGTTTGCTTAGGACGGCAATGGTTTTACCAGATGAGACTTTACTCAGTCAGATTTCAATGGCTATACCATCTTCAGTTAATGATATTAATATAAGCTTGCGCCTTCCTTTTTCTTCCACTTCATTCGCTGCGCTGTTAAGCAGTATTGTTTCTATGCAGCTCAGAGCAAGGCAGATTCGCGGCTCTTATCATTTTTTTTACGAAGATGTGGTCACAGTCCTGGCTCATCCTCACATAGCCGCTATAGCTCCGCAAACTGCTGAGAAGATTACTGAGATGATGGAGCGCCAGAATCTATTCTCAATTAGTGCTGACTTACTTAACGATAAGTTTCCTGAACTTAATTATATTTTCACTCCCGTATCTGACTGCAATAATGTAACTGAGGTTAAAGGTTATGTGACTAACCTCTTGGATAGTCTAAGGAAGGAACTTGAGTTACCTGATAAAGACGACTATACTGTTGCAGCTCATGAAAGAAATCTTGAGACGAGGCTCCTGGACTTTATGATTGGCGAGTTAACAGAAATAAGCAGGCTTATTGATGAGTACAAGATTGAAATAAGTAATGGCACATATCTTTCAATGGTGGAACATCTGCTACATTCAAGGATGATAGACCTTCATGGAACCCCATTGAAAGGCATTCAGATACTTGGCTTACTTGAGACCCGTGCTCTGGACTTTGACAATCTCATTATTATGTCAATGAATGAACGAGTCTTGCCAAAGCGTAACTATCTGAAGACAATGATACCTGACATCTTGCGTCATGGCTATGGACTCCCAACATCCGCACAGAGTGACCGTGCGTATGCCTATTATTTCTTCCGTCTGTTAGCCCGTGCAAGGAATGTTAAGTTATTGTATGATACCAGAGTAGGGGGCTTGAGTACAGGAGAACCTTCTCGTTTTCTCAGACAACTCTCTTTAATGTTCCCTGATGCGAATATCCATCATAGAACTGTAGAACTCTCTTCTAAACTTAGCTATCCATCCGGTGCAGTTGTCTATAAGAACGGTGAAGTTAAGGAGCAATTATATGAATTTAAAGCGGGCGGTTCAAAATTTTTATCTGCTTCCGCATTAAAGGATTATAAGAGTTGCCCGATGAAGTTTTATCTGAGATATGTAAGGGATTTACGTGATACTGATGAAGTCACGGACTATCTTACTCCTGCAGACTATGGAACATTGGTCCACGGTACATTAGAGGATCTTTTTAAACCATACGCGGGTAAAGTCATGGATTCAGAACAGTACTCCATGATACTTAAAGATCAAAAACGCATTGTAGAGACAGCACAGAAAAGACTTAAGGATTATTTCTTTGGTCAACGCGAAAGTCATAATCAAAACTTACCGGCTGAAGGTCTGGTAATGAGTAAGGTCATTTCATATCTTGTAACGCAGATGTTGAATAACGAGCAGAAAACATTCTGTATCCCGGACTTTATATATGAGGGTGGGGAAATAAAGATAAAAAATCCTCCATATGCAGCCTGGGAAATAGATTCCGACCTTACCGTAAATTTTACCATGACCATTGACCGCGTGGATAAAATTGATGCAAATAGGCTTCGCTTTATTGATTACAAGACAGGCTCTGATGAAAACAGTGTTTCCCAAATAGAATCACTCTTCAAACGTACACATACTAATAAGGACGGCATATTTCAGCTTCTGACATATTGTGAAGCTTATAGTGATATGGTTAATCCTGAGGTTGAGATTCAGCCCTATCTTTATGTATTTAAGAATCTTAGTAATACGGAATATATAGAGCAGATTAAAATAAACCGTAAGGTGCTTACTTCCCATACGCAAGTAAAAGATGAATTCAGACCAATGCTCAATTCTTTAGTAAAAGAAATCTTTGATGACGCCATACCTTTCCTGCGAACTGAAGATACTGAGAATTGTACTTATTGTCCTTTTGCCATGTTATGCGGGAGACTGCATCTCCAGAACCAAGTCTGAGATAGTATGGCCGGTATTTATATCCACATACCTTTCTGTAAGAGCAAATGCTTTTATTGTGACTTCTATTCTTTACCAACATTGAATTATCAGGATAGGTATGCAGATGCGGTTATTAGGGAGTATGAGAAGTATAAGCATTTAATTACAGATAAGGTATATACCATCTATATAGGAGGAGGCACACCCTCTGCTATTTCGTCTGCCAATCTAAGACGTATTTATACACACATAGATGATTCCGCTGTATCAGAAGCCACGTTAGAAGTTAATCCGGAAGATGTGACTCTTGAACACGCTAAACTGTGGAAAAATATTGGCTTTAACAGGATAAGTATGGGAATCCAGAGTCTGAATGATGATGAGTTGAAATCTGTTGGCAGAAGACATAGCGCAGCCCAGGCAGTGAATGCTTACTATACCCTAAGAGAGGCAGGATTTCAAAACCTCTCTGTGGATTTAATTTATGGTTTACCATTGCAGACCGTGGAATCATGGACTAAATCTCTGAGAAAAATAATGGACATGCAGCCTGAACATCTGTCTGCTTATTCACTCAGTCTTGAGGCTGGCTCACGCTTATATGCAATGCAGTTGGCGGGAAAATATGTTCCTACTGATGATAATGAGGTGGCCAGAATGTATGAAATTCTTGAAGTTATTACTGCAGAAAACGAAATGAACCACTATGAAATTTCAAATTTTGCATTACCCGGTAGGGAATCTCAACACAACAGTTCCTACTGGAATAATACCCAGTATCTTGGATTAGGTCCGGGCGCCCATAGCTTTGATGGGAAAAGGCGCTATTATAATAGGCACTCAATAAAGGATTATTTGGCCGGAGTACCAATTAGAGAAACAGAAATACTAAGCGCAACGGATAATTACAATGATCTGATAGTAACAGGACTCCGAACTGCTAAAGGATTAGATTTAAAAAACTTTCCAAATCACGAAAGAGCGGAAATTCTAAATAACAGCCGTAGTTGGCTTACCAGCGGTAAACTCGTTTTAGAAGCAGATATTCTTCATATACCATCACGATTTTGGTTAATATCAGATGCTATAATACGGGATACCCTATTGTGAAAAGCGTATGGGTTATCCGTATTTACTTATCTTTCTGAGCTGATTCTCGTTTATAATCTTTATTCTACGACCATCAACTGCCAGAATCTTTTCCGTAACAAAAGCAGAAAGTGTACGGATGGCGTTTGATGTAGTCATATTGGAAAGGTTGGCTAAATCTTCACGAGCCAGATAAATCTTAAGAGTAGCCTGATCTTCTTCATATCCATAGTGGTCCAGCAGCACAGTCAGAGCTTCAGCAAGACGACCTCTGATATGCTTCTGTGTTAGATTTACAATCTTAGTGTCAGAACCGCCCAAATTTTGTGAAAGCTCCTTAATAAAAAACCACGCTAACCGGTTGTTATGATTAATCATATCCCGTACAACTTCCAACGGAAGTGCGCCAACCATAGAGGGCTCAAATGCTATAGCGCTGGATACATAATTCTCTCCTGCAAAAAAGGCGCGGTAACCAAAGTACTGCACAGGACGTATAAGCCTTAAGATCTGAGGACGACCGCCAACACCTTCCTTAACTTTTTTGACTTTCCCTCTAAGCAATACCCAAAGACATTCAGGCTCGTCCCCTTCACTGTAAATCAGCTGATTTCTCTTATATGAGTGAAGTGTTAGATTATCTGTGATACGTCTTTTTTCTTCTCCATCAAAAATACTCCACAGTTCAGCCATATCTTCTTTGATGACCTTTTCTATATTCTCTTTGAGCATGAGTTATAAGGGAATTATATGATGATATTGTAGAATTATGTCGTTAATACATGTTTTACGACATGCAAAGTTACACAAAAATTTGTCTAACTTCAAATATTTTCATAATAAAAGCATGTTTTGCAACAAATAACGGTATCTGTGTATGTTTTAAAAAGTAATATTTGGCTAATATGATGATTTATTTTAACTTTGGCTAACTAATCGTAAGCCACGGTATGGAAAAACTTATGCAATATGTATGGCAGAATCGCCTGTGGACTCCGGAGCAAATGATTACAACTGATGGTCGCAGAATCAGTGTAATTGACCCGGGATGGATAAACCATGATGCAGGTCCTGATTTTTATAATGCCAAGATTTGCGTGGACTCCCAAATCTGGGCTGGAAATATTGAGATGCATTTTCGCGCAACTGATTGGCACAGGCATGGGCATGATTCTGACCCAAGATATGACAATGTGATTTTGCATGTTGTATGCGTTGATGATGGGCTGATAAGTCGTTCTGACGGAAGCACAATACCTCAGTTACACATGCCGTGCGCAAGAGATTTTAGAGAGCGTTTTTTGGACTTATGTTATGCAGCCGATGAACTCCCATGTAAGAAAGAACTTCAGAGGTTACCACAAATATATATCACTGATTGTCTCACGGCCATGTCTTTTGAACGACTTGACACCCGTGCAGAATTAATCCGTAAGAGATTCCACGATGGGGGAGCTTTATGGACGGAAGCTGCTTACCGAACCTTAGCATATGCCCTCGGATTTAAGACTAACAGTGAACCCTTTGAGATTTTAAGTCGTTCCATTCCTCTGCGCTGGCTTCTTAGGTTACGTGGCCGTGATTTGAGTATTGAAGCATTACTGTTGGGGCAGGCCGGGTTATTGACTGATTCGTATCAGAATATTACAGATATTCACCTGCTGGATCTTAGAAAAGAATTTGAATTCTTAAAGTCAAAGTATGGACTTAAACCCATGAATTCATCCATGTGGAAATTAAGCCGTATGCGGCCAGCAAACTTTCCTCATAGAAGGATTGCGACCTTAGCAGCTTTTATCTCAAATGGCTTTACCCTTGCTTCGGAGATTTTAGATGTTAAAGATATTGAGAACGCAAAAAAGCTTTTCAATATTGAACTTGGAGAGTATTGGAGATATCATTATAATTTTAATTCCGTAAGTAGCAAGTCTCTGGCGACCTTAAGCGATAAATCATTGGAGCTACTGATTATAAATGTAGTGGTACCCCTGCAGTATGCATACGCAGATATGTTTGGTCATCCTGAGCTAAAGGAGCGTGCACTACAATTACTTGAGGAGCTTTCTCCCGAAATCAATCATATAACTACATCATTTTCTGAAGCTGGGGTTAAATTACATGATGCATTTACAACACAAGGAATTCTTCAGTTAAGACGCAGATATTGTGAACAAAGGCAGTGTCTTGCTTGTCGGCTGGGACATAGAATTCTTGCACAGAGGGTTCATCCTTCGTGGTCATATCCGGACTGATAGCACCTATGGCCCATACTCTATATTATTGTAAAAGTAAACCTCACGCCAACATTTGTTTTAAGTCCCCGTTTCTCGGGAATAAAAAAATAGGGGAACGAAGTTTAAGGCTCATCCTAAGGAGTAAGGACTTCATAAGTGCCATCTTCAAACAATACCATGATTTGCTTAATCTTAGTACGTGAATGTTCTAATAGCGCCTTATTCTCATAAGAAGTCTTCTTTGTTTCTGCACACTCAGATGTAGATGCTTTCTCCGTTTGAGAATTAGACTCAAGAAAATGTGAAAATATAGGCTCCTTTAGTGTCACAGAGGGATTATTTCTATTTTCATCTTTTGTTATACTTTTTATTTGGGCTCTCTTTGCATTTGTATTCCCTTCATTTACAATACTTTCAGCATCAAATAATGAGCTATTTTCTATATTTTGAGGGCCTGAGAATTGCGTATTTGAATCGTTGACCATATCTCCCTCTGAAAATAGCAACCAGGATATGTTTAACTCAGGAAAAGCATCATGAATTTTACTCACCAAGTCCGTACTGATACTTTTATTCCTTCCAGTGAGTAACTGAGAAAGAGTAGGGCGGGGGATAGAAGCCATGTCTGCAAATTGAGAACTGGTAAGGCCTAAATATTCAATAAAATTCTTGAGTTTAAGTGCTGTTTCCATTTTAAAATAACTGTTTGCAAATTATAAAGCTGTTTCCTGTAGCAAAGATAATGAAATATTTTACAAAAGCAAAACGCATAATTAACAATACTAAACTGAGTTGCATAAAAGCCACTTCTCACTCGTAAATTGCACAAATTTCACCATGCAAATCACTTTGAAATATAGGATGTGCCTCTACCTTTGCTGATGCTAATTCTTCAACAATTCTTTATACAGCCCACGAGTTAAATTTCTGGAATTCGATAATAATATACGTTCTAACCGAATATGTTATGAACGCATATCTCCAATCACTTAACTTATTAGCGTTTATACAATGCAGTAATGCTTTAACTAAACTAAATTTCCGTGATGGCAAAAACAAACGGAGCCTAATATTTCACGTTATGCTTTATTATTTGTTCCCAATATATATGATTTACAAATAGTTATCAGAAATGCAACTAATTGTTAACGCGACATGTGGTTAAGCTCTGGTGGCGTTTCAATAATAGTTGAAATGTTGTTTACAAATACAAATTAAAGCCTTATGATTCCTTTTGTGTTTTTCCTATGTTTAACTCTTTAATATTTAAACAAATAGGGAACAAATAAGTTCACCATTAGTATCAACAAACATCCCATCTCTCTAACTGCTTCTAATAAATGAAGTTCTCATAGAATTACTCGCTGCAAGCGGAGAAATATTGATGTGCCAGCTCTCAATTACAATAGCAAAACATTCAATTGCATATACTCTCTGCATTATAATATTACGGAACGGGATCAATGGCCACAATCTATAATTGTCATTTCATGTCTTAATTGATTTTACAACATTACAATTTATAGTTCATTATCTTCACTGTTCGGGTTGCAATATAGAGGCCAATAATTTAAACATTGAAATATTTACACCGCGAAACTCAATCCTGGAGACATCAACAAAAAGATTAAGAAATATGCTCAATTGAAGCGCTAAATGAGTGGTTTGCGATTGCAAACATTTACATGCAATATTTTGATGCCATTTGCGGCGATTAATAGATTGATGTGTATTTGCAAATGTAAATTGCAGAGGCAAAAGTTTTTTTCCAAAGTCTGAAGATAACAATTATAAACACTGCTAAGCTCCATAAACTCTTCTTATAGGTAATCACATATTACAAACAAAGAGACGCTTTTAAAGTATGAGTATTCCACAGACTTCAGTAACTGATGTAACGTTACTTCTTAAGATGGTTGTAAATTAATTTAGAAAGAGTATACTGCATTCGTGCTTTACTTGCTTACATAGTTCACTTCATACCTTAGAGTCTAAAGGAGAAGAGCACCTTCCCGTACCATTATTTTACATAATAGTGATTATAAAACATTTTATTTTCTTTTAATCTCCGCCTCGCCATTCAATTGGCATTAGGTTTCGGAATGTATAAGTAACTTCCATTCATAGGTAAAATTTGTTATCCTGTTATTATAGTTCCTTTCCTTTGCTCATTGCAGGGAGGTTTGCAGTTTCTATGGTGTTATGTTAGAAAAATTTCAGTATTTTTGTAGCATTTAATAATATTATTATGGATATCGCAAAGCTGCTGAATTATTCTTCTGTAGGTTATAAGGCTTCTGAAAGTCCCGATGGTTATGTATATAAAACGTTCCTGAAAGTCAGGGATTATGAAGTGGATGCAGAAGGAATAGTAAATAATGCTAACTATTTACATTACCTTGAGCATACAAGACACGAATTCTGTAATTGGGCTGGATTATCTTTCAAAGAGATGCACTTATCCGGATTAGACCCCGTCCTTCGCAAAGTTACTATAACCTATCTCCATCCATTAACTCTTGGTCAATGGATGGAGAGCAGAGTGCGTATAGCTCGCAGAGGTCCTGTCTTTGTATTCTTACAAGATATCTTTACTCTGGAGGGTGAAGCTGTTGTAAAAGCGGAGGTTGAGGTTGTTTGCTTGAAGAACGGTGTTTTGAGTAGAGGCCATGAACTGGTAGACGCCTTCAAAGATTATTTTTATGAACAAGGCAGTTGACCCAATAAGCGTAAGTGCTATCCGTGAACTAGCCTTCTCTCAGCTTAAGGGATTGAATCTTGGAACGGCAAGAGAACTGCTTAACCGCATCGGCTCTATTGATAATTTTTTTGACTATCCGACCAACGAACTACAGCGGCTAAGCGGTCTCTCGCCAAAGCACTGTTCAGATACTGTCAGAAAGGAGTTATTAGCTAAGGCAGCAGAGGAAGCCACATTTATTGAGCAGAATAGAATAAGAAGTATCAGCTTTAACTCAAAAGAGTACCCTACTCTACTTTCTGAATGTAACGATGCACCGGCAATGCTTTTTCTTTTCGGGACAGTTAATCCAAATAATCATAGAATGATTTCAGTAGTGGGTACAAGGCACGCTACAGCTGTTGGCTTAGAATGGACATCACGCTTTATAAGCGATTTGGGTAAATTATGTCCGGATGTATTGATTGTTAGCGGGTTAGCATATGGAATTGATATTGCTGCTCATAGGGCTGCTATCAATGCCGGTTTGAAGACCGTAGCCGTAATGGCCCATGGACTGAATATGATTTATCCTGCGGATCATCGCAAGTATGCTAAGGATATAATAAATGCTGGTGGCGGTATCTTGACTGAATATTTAAGTTCTGCTCAAGTCCACAAAGGAAATTTCTTGGCGCGGAACAGAATAGTTGCCGGGATTTCTTGTGCCTCTATTATCGTGGAAAGTGATATGCGAGGAGGTGCAATGACAACTGCACGCATAGCCGGTGAATACAATCGTGAGGTATTTGCGGTTCCGGGACGTCCCACCGACCGCTATAATCGTGGATGTAATGAACTTATAGCTACTAATAGAGCCAACTTGGTAAGAGACGCTGCTGACTTTATGGAGTTTATGGGCTGGGAAAGTAAAGCCATAGAAGGTAAGCAACAGGAACTATTTCTGCAGCTTCCTCCGCATAAACAACAGATTATTGATTTCCTACAGCAACATCCTGACTCAACAGTAAATGACATGTGCTTCGCATTAAGTAAGCCATATCAGGAACTCTCACGCATTCTTTTTGAGCTTGAAATGGATAATAAAGTAATTGCATTACCGGGCTCAAAATATGCTATATTAGGATATTGACCAATACTCTTATATAGTGAAGAAGAAGATATGAAAAGATTTAAATGCCTATTTGCTGTATTCTTATTAGCCATATATGCCCATCATGGTTTTGCTCTGATAATCTTAGATTCATCAGACAATACCCCCTTAGTCCGCACTCCGGTATTTAACAGCAGTGGTACCATGCTGGGGCTTACGAATGAAAGAGGATTTATCCGGATTGAAAATTCACAATATCCAATTAAAATAAAGAGTCTTGGATATGAAGATTACATTAGCCAGAGTAAAGCAGACACTATCTGGATGCTACCGGCAGTATATCAGTTAGATGCATTGACAGTTATCCCTGTTGAACGTCCAGTTATGCGTGTGGTAAGCTATATGAGAGAGTATATGTCTATAACAAATGAAGATGACACAATCATGTCATTTACAGAATATACTGCAGATGTCTTCATACCGGTTAAGAAGGTAAAAAAATTTAAAGCACGCAAACAGCCCAGGATACTTGCTTCAAGAACCGTCAAACGTAAGATTGATAAAGACGGCCAAGACAGTATATATAAGTCTGAATATACAGAAGATAATATTAGCTGGGCTTCTTTGCTTGAGTTCCCTGATAAACCTTTTCTCATAAAGCCATTGACTGACGGATTAAACACCAGGATTGACACCATAGCGGGTAAATATTCAATTGCCGAGCTTAAGAAAGTAACACCGGACCATGCGTCAGTACAGACTGATCTACTTGCTGATTTCAAAAACCATTCAGTTACTCCTTTGGTTTTCAAATTATTGGGACTCACCATGGACATTGTTGAAATGCAAAGTAACTGGATTTTTAGGCCAACAATAACCGGAGAATATTCTGTGACAGATATAATCTCAGGGACCTTCAGTTTCAAAATTAACTGTAAAGGTAAATGGCTTAAGAAAGCCCTTGACTCCAAGAAAGATGTTACCGCATATGGATATTTTGAGATATATCCCGTTAGGTCTGAATTCCTTACAGTTGAGGAGGCCAAAGCTATGATAAAGGACGATTCTATGACAGAAAAGTTAGTGGTGAGTCCGTATGCCCCACCCCTTGACCCATCGGTTGAAGCTATAGTGGAAATAGCAAGGACAGACTCTTCCAGGTAAGAGCAGCTTTCATACTTAATTTTTATATCGTCCCTAAAAATCATCTATTATGCCTATGTGGAACCCGTGGCATGGTTGCCACAAAATAAGTGCCGGCTGTAAACACTGTTACGTATTTAGGGAAGATGCAGCGCGAGGTGTTACCTTATCAACAGATATGGTGCGCAAGACATCTTCTTTTAAGCTTCCGCTTAGAAAAACACGCAGTAAGGAATGGAAATTCCCTTCTGGGACTGATTTTGCGCTCTGCTTTACGTCTGATTTTCTTCTTGAAGAAGCAGATGAATGGCGCAGGGAGATATGGGAAATAATTCGCATTCGTTCTGATTGTCATTTCTTTTTCTTTACAAAAAGGATAGAAAGGCTTCCGGCTCTCCTCCCTCCTGACTGGGGAGCCGGCTACGAGAATGTATCTGTGGGATGTACTGTAGAAACACAAGACCGTGCTCAGGCGCGTCTACCCATTTTCTTGGAAATCCCCCTTAAGCATAGGACAATAGTGGTGGCACCCATGCTTCAACAGATAGATCTTACGCCGTGGTTAAACAAGGATAACATAAATGAAGTCTCAGTTGGAGGCGAATCTGGCAGATATGCCCGCCCATTGAATTATGAGTGGGTTTTGGACTTACATAGGCAATGCTTGGAAAAAGATATACCTTTTTGTTTTCATCAGACCGGTTCATATCTTCTTAAAGACAGTAAAATTTATACTATCCCCAGACATTTACAGCACAGTCAGGCTTTGAAAGCTGGTCTTAACACAATTATATTTTATAAAATCCGGTAACAGAAATGAATGTTGAGGAATTTAGGGATTATTGTCTTTCACTTGAGGGAGTTGATGAAAAAATCCCGTTTAGAAAATTCTCTAAGCGTTACGAGTCTATCTTGGTATTCTATGTTAAGAATCATATGTTCTGCCTTACTGATATAGATAACTTTACCTTTATTGAACTTGTCGCTTCACCTGAAACTTCTGAAAAATTACAAGACAGACATCTTGCAGTTTCTAAACCCATTAATCCCACCCTTAAGAACTGGATTCATATAGATTTAAATAAAGACTTGAGCGACAAAATAATATTTCAGCTCATAAGCAAAGCATATGACATCATCAAATCCCGTTATGACAAGAAGTCGGTGAGCTAATGTTGACTGTCAATTTTTGCGTAAATTATGAAAGGATCTTGCTGACTGTTATATTGCCAAACTTCAAGATAACAGACGCTTTCGTCCCATTCATCAAATTCCTTGTTATGTCCTACTACACGGATTCCGTATGGCCTCTCAAAATAAGGATAAATATAACCTGGAAGATAAGTGTGAGTTAAATAACAATCATTGTAATCTAATTTACATAAGTTAATCCTCAAATGGATACCAAAATCCAAATTTTTCTTTAACCAACGGTTACGTTTCGAGGCATTATTCGTATCTATAGTGTAAGCAATGAAAACAGATAGCCTGACATATTCCTTTCTGGCACTTCGTGACAAGCTGCACCGTAGCGCTCTTGGGTTCCTCAAAAACGATGAGGATGCCAAAGATGCTGTACAGGATACATTCTTCAACCTGTACAGAGACGGGGCAGTAAAAACAGATAAAGAGGCCCGTAACAAACTGTTTGCAGTTCTGAGAAATGTATGTATTGACAAACTTAGAAAACCACGGACATTATCGTTGGATGAAACCATCATAAATAAACAAGATGTAAATATTGCATCATATGAGGATATTGAAAAATATGAGTATTTTCTGACTAAAGGGCTCACCGAAATTCAAAGAAAAATATATTGCCATGTCACTCACGATGGTATGGAATATGAGGATATTGCCCGGGCACTCCATATTTCTGTTGAAGCTGTCCGGATGAATATGAGCCGGGCCAGAAAAAAGATTCGTGATAACTATAAACGACTTGAAAAATGAAAGAGAAAGATCATATACTAACCCTGCAAGAAACTGAGCAGCTCTGCCATCAGTACATGGATTGTAGATTATCCGTGCTTGAGGAAACGGAACTCAGATATTTTTTAACTCAGGTTGACTACCACTCCGTCTTGATAGATGAGGTACGCGAGATTATGAATATTGACACCTATTTTGCAGACAAAAATATAATTGAAGCAGGTAAGAAGTTGTCGCCTAAATGGGTGAGGTATATGAGTATGGCAGCTTCCATTGCTGTTGTAATTTGTATCAGTCTGTTTTTTATAAAGACTTCCTCATCTGAATCAGTAGAACCACAATCATATTATATTGCCTATGTGGATGGCCATCTCCTAAGCGATGAGGAGGCTCAATTACAAGTTGAGGAAGCAAAAAAATCTGCAGATGATTTTATAAAAAAAATGGAAGAACTGGAAGCTCATGAACAAGAAATGATAGATGATTTTTTTTACGAAAATAACTTAGAAGTATGAAAAGGTTTGTAATTATATTCTCACTCGCATTAGTTTCGTTGATTGCAAATGCCAAGTCGCCTCAAATATTAGTAGAGCAGCTTTTTGATGGTAGATACAACCAAGAAAAGACCGTACGAACATTTATTTCCAAAGATAACGGCACATATTTTAGGATGCTCCAGGTAAATAATAATTCTGCAATTGTTAAGAAAATTGCTGAGACACTGGCTAAAGACAAGACCAAAACCACGAGATTTTCTGAACAGACCGGAGCCGGTGGGAGTTCAACTATTATTAAGATAATAAATAATGGTGAGACAATTGATATCGGCTTTCAGCAAGACCCTTCCGGAAACTCTGCCACACTTTTTATTAAAGGCCCTGAAAAGGCATTCAAGTAAACACGTTGTAAACAAGTAAACCACTAAATATGAGAAAGATATTTTTGCTGCTCTTAGGAGTGGCAGCACTACCTATATGCCTTTTCGCACAAGAAACAACCGATTCCATTCTGACTGCCTGGGAGAAGGAATTAGAATTAAAAGAGTTTGTTGTGGTAGCGCATAGACCTGTACTAAAACAAGCATCTGACCGTATAGTGTATCTCACAAAAAACGATCCGTATGCCTTAGGATTGAACGGAGTGCAATTACTTGACCGTATACCCCGTGTGTCCGTTACTAATGACCAGGTCCGTGTTGCAGGAAAAGCATCAGTAAAGTATATTATTGACGGACACCTTCTTGAAATGCCGGAAGAGGCTATAGCCCTGCGCCTTAAGAATCTTCAGTCTGAAGGTATTGAAAAGATTGAGCTTATAACTACTCCTCCGGCTAAATATGAAGCTGCCGCTAATATTGCCTACATAAGCATAACTACACGTAACGAATCCCATGGAACGCGAGGAAACATCTGGGGGAATGGAACGTTTCGTGAAGACTTCAGTTACCTTATGGGGGGAAATTTAAGTCACACTAATAAAAAGATAGAACTGTCTGCTGATGCAGGTTGGCAAGACTCTAAAGGTATAAACGATGTTGAAAGAATATATTCTTTCAAAGACTATATCCGTACATCTACCCGCACAAACCGTTTTACGAATCGTAATCTTGGAGCCAACGGACTTATCAAATATAAATTCAACAACAGTGTGAGCATAGGAGTAATTGTGAATTATACCATGTTACAACTTAAAAGCAATATACTGGACAAGACTATGGACAATGGTAATTTATCATACTCTAATAATGGTTCTCCAACTCGCCCTAACAATGCGGTTACACTCACAGCCTTTGGTGACTGGGCGTTAGATAGCAAAGGGAAGACTCTGAGTCTGACTTATAACTTCTTTAACCGTCATACCCATTCGTTTTCTGATGTTTCTACCTGGCAGAATGAGGCCATTGAAACAAGACTTACTGATGAAGGAGTAAATAACTATCTCATTCATTCTGTGAAACTGGATGCATCACTGCCTTTTTCCTCATTCAGGTTATACGCCGGAGCAGCATACACCGGAATCAGCAATTGCACTGATATACGTATCAATGATTTAATTGACGGTACATGGATGAACAATCCTTTACAGAGCAACACTTTCAGTTATGACGAAAGAACTGCTGCAGTTTATCTAAGCACGGAAAAGAACTTCTTAAACTGTCTCTTTGGCAAGCTGGGACTGAGATATGAACATACAGATGTCAATGGTATTCAGTATATAGAAAACCATCACCACAATAACAGCTACGGCTATATTTTTCCATCGCTGAACTTAAGCTGGAACAATCCCAATTATGGACGGACGTCAGTGTCTTATTCCATGGGAATCACACGCCCTAATTTCGGAGATCTCAATCCATTCAGGTATTATACCACGGTGAAGGACTATTTCTCAGGTAATCCGTATCTGGTGCCCAGCATCTTACATAACGCTGAAATAAACTATAGCTTCAAGGGATTCTACGCAGTTCTGTATAACTCATATAACCATAATGCCATAGGATATATTACAAGATTTAATTCCGATGGAAGTCAATATACACTTCCGGAAAATTGTCTGAACACTAATAAAACCGGTCTTTACGTCTCGTTTAACCGTTCGTTGTTCACATGGTGGAATATGAATATTGGCGGTGAGGTGTTTCACTCATCAGCAAAATCTAAAGTCCCGGATTTCAAGGAAGCTAACGTCCATGGGTGGAGTGGCAAGCTTGAGCTAAACACTTCCTGGATGCTCAACAGACAGAAGTCTTTGATATTTAATCTACGCTTCAGTCATTACTTCCCGTGGAAGGACCGGATGATACATTACTCATCAATATCTTTGATAGGCTGTGACATACGCTATGCTTTACTCAATAATCGCCTTAACTTAGCTCTTGCTGTAAACGACCCATATGGGTGGAACATTACAAAATCCAAGGCTTGCTATACAAATTATGTACTGAACACGCGAAATAATATTCATTCACATGCAGTCACATTCAGAGTATCTTGGTCAATCGGGAGAGTTAAAGTAAACAATGTATACCGCGATAGCAAAGAAAGAGAATCTCAACGTACAAATTAATTATTCATGCAAGTTAGAGGCTGTACCGAATTAGGCACAGTCTCTTTGCCATGGTAATACTTGCTAATCGCACAGATAATGATATTCCCTACTCACTTGGAATTATAAATGATTAAACTCGTATTTCCAACATAGCATATAAAAGACACTCTGTTGTAACCACTTGCGCATGTTATTGAAATTACCTATTTTTACAGTTTAAAACTATAATGGGAACTATCATGAACGAAGAATACAAAGTGCTTCTCATAAATGGAAGCCCAAAAATCAGCGGCTGCACCGCACGTGCACTTGATGAGGTTGAGAAAACCTTGAATGAAAACGGAGTTAAGACTGAGCGCATTGAAGCCGGAATCAAGGATATCAGAGGCTGTATAGCATGTAACTATTGTCGTACTCATGGCAAGTGCGTGTTTAATGATATTGTGAATGAAACAGCGCCTAAACTTGCAGAAGCTGATGGACTGATAATAGGTTCTCCGGTTTATTACGCTGGCTCTAATGGGCAGGTCCTTGCTCTACTTGACCGCTTGTTTTACAGCACTGCCGGAACAATAAACCTGAATCAGAAAGTTGGAGCAGCTGTCATATCATCGCGACGTGCCGGAAGTACGTCTGCTTTTGATGAAATTAATAAATATTTCACTATTTCTTCAATGCCTGTTGTATCATCAACATATTGGAATGAAGTTCATGGCTTTACTGCAGATGATGTTGAAGATGATCTTGAAGGTCTCCAGACAATGAGGAATCTTGGCCGTAATATGGCTTTTCTGATTAAAGCTATCAGAGCTCAGAAGCAAAAAGAAGGACTTCCGGAACAAGAACGCGAAAAGTGGACAAACTTCCACACTGAGCAGAGATAAAAATATCCTTGGGCAGAGTAAAGTTCAGCCTTCATATCTGCAGGGCAATTTATAATATATTTTTACTTCTTAGGTTGTAACTTAGCCCGCTGACTATATGAAACGAGTTACCATTAACAACCTCTCATCGTATTATTTTGCTTATACTAATTATGGAAATCAAGAATGGTAGATATAAGATTACAGGGAGAGATATATGTCTTGTAGTTGGGATAATGATGGTTTTTGCCGGAATTTATTGGATGTGGTTTAACAACTCTGAAGACTCATCATCTACTGCATGCTGTTGTTTTTGTACCGCCGCAATACTCTTACTTAACAGGTCACGGAAGTAAGGGCTTTCCTCCAAAGATTCATAACGAACATACATCTTAAGCCATGATATTAAAAATCTCAGCCTGAAGAAGCGAGAGAAATGTTGCTGCATGAGCTCCGTCCATTTGTGTGTGGTGGAACTGGAATGAGACTTTCAAGAAATAAACAGGGGCACCATCCACAATTTCTTTCTTATACTTAGCCCAAATCAGGAAGGGATTATTGAAAATTCCACTGTACATGCCCACAGCACCGTCAATGTCATACTGTACAAGCGCAGATGTCCCAATGACCATTCTCTCCGTTT
This sequence comes from uncultured Porphyromonadaceae bacterium, assembly GCA_947175205.1. Classification (GTDB taxonomy): domain Bacteria; phylum Bacteroidota; class Bacteroidia; order Bacteroidales; family Muribaculaceae; genus CAG-873. Next base: position 46,360 of record CAMWLS010000015.1, read on the forward strand.
CATCGTGATTCTCACAAGAATTTTTAACCTGCTCTGTGAGTTTCAGATAATCGCGGTTGAACTTGTATAAATCTGTGTCAAACGGCACATCACATGAGCTTACTTCATTGTCCTTATTAAGTACTATAGTGTTTACCGCAAGTGAGTCGTACTTAAAAAGCTTCTCACCCACAGGCAGTATATAAAATTCCTTTACCTGAGTTGCTGCTTTCCCAATACACCAGCACAGAAGCATATTGAATTTTAGTCCACGGGCCTTTGACAGTTCCACCAGCTTGGTGACATTCAATGTTTTGAAAAATGTCACCATAGGCATGGGAGCCCGCATCCATGCATCAAAAGCATATGCTCTTGTTGTTTCATTTGGGTTAATTTCTGTTATCATAACTATTGATGTTTAAAGTAGAGCTGAAACTTCTCTTTCAAGAACTCAATTGCGTTATCTATTTTTCTGAAACTAATGATGCTACCTTTTCCAGCATAGCAGTCATATGAATGACAGTGTGCAAATATCGCAAAAATATCTATATCTCCATCCTCCCCTACCTACAAGTCTTCACCTTGGGTGTTCGGTTTTGTTATATCCACAAGTATAAAACAGTTATATATCCGGAATTTATGACATTGAACCGATATACTCACATAATCATAGAACAAGGAATGATTGGTTGCTTCTATTTTTCAGCTACGGTAGCATATGTTTGTCTGTAGGATAGATAGCTTCTCTGATGATTTTCTGTGTAAATAAAAAGCCCGAAAGACTTTGTTGGTCAATCGGGCCG
>CAMWLS010000016.1 GCA_947175205.1 uncultured Porphyromonadaceae bacterium
TAAGTCATATAAGTCATATAAGTCATATAAGTCATATAAGTCATATAAGTCATATGGCCAGATAAAGGCCTCCGGCAAAAAGCGCCCGCAAGCGCTTTTTGCCGCTTATTTTGCGGGCTAAGAAAAATTTAGTAATTTTGCGCGATATAAACTGATCAGCCTCAAATTTCAGTAACGTGGAAACAAAATATATCTTTGTCACCGGCGGTGTGGTCTCTTCACTTGGAAAGGGAATCATTTCATCGTCATTAGCGTGTCTGCTTAAAGCACGCGGTTATCGGGTAACCATTCAGAAGTTTGACCCGTATATTAATATAGACCCCGGAACGCTTAACCCTTATGAGCATGGAGAGTGCTATGTTACCGTGGACGGCCACGAGGCTGACCTTGACCTGGGACACTATGAGCGCTTCACCAACGTTCCCACCACAAGGGCAAACAACGTCACCACCGGGCGCATTTATCAGAGCGTCATAGACAAAGAACGTCGCGGTGACTATCTGGGAAAGACTGTCCAGATTGTCCCCCACATTACAGATGAGATAAAGCGCAATGTCAAGTTCCTGGGTAACACCGGTAATTTTGACTTTGTCATTACTGAGATTGGAGGCACCGTGGGTGACATAGAGTCACTGCCCTTCCTGGAAAGTGTGCGTCAGCTCCGCTGGGAGCTGGGTGACAACGCCCTGTGCGTGCATCTTACCTATGTCCCCTATATCCGTGCTGCCAAGGAACTGAAAACCAAGCCCACACAGCACTCAGTGAAGCAGCTCCAGCAGGTGGGTATTCAGCCTGACATCCTGGTCCTCCGCACAGAAAAGGACATACCGGCTGACATGCGCCGCAAGATAGCCCAGTTCTGTAACGTGGCTCCGGACGCCGTAACCCAGTCAGTGGACGTAAACTCCATTTATAAGGTGCCCCTGAAAATGCATGAGCAGCATCTGGATGAGATAGTGCTGCGCAAGATGGGTATAGAGCCCAAGGGCGAACCCCGCATGGAGCACTGGGTAGACTTCATCAAGCGTATGGATGATGCCACTGAGACGGTGACCATAGGCCTGGTGGGAAAATATGTGGAACTCCAGGACGCCTACAAGTCCATCAATGAGTCCCTTTTCCAGGCAGCCACCTATGCTGACCACAAACTTAATCTGGTGTATATCCACTCTGAGAAGCTCACAGAAGAAAATGTGGATGAGAAGCTCCGTGGCATGGACGGTGTCATTATAGCCCCCGGTTTTGGTCAGCGAGGCATTGACGGCAAGTTTGTGGCTCTCAAATACTGCCGTGAGCACGACATCCCCACCTTTGGTATCTGCCTGGGCATGCAGTGTATGGTGATAGAGTTTGCCCGCAACGTCTTAGGACTGCCGGAGGCTAACTCCACAGAAATGAATCCCAATACTCCTGATAATGTCATAGACCTTATGGAGGAGCAGAAGAGCATCAGCAATATGGGCGGCACCATGCGTCTGGGGAGCTATGACTGCGAGCTGCAGGAAGGTTCCAAGGCCGCACAGGCTTACGGAAGCACCCTGGTGCGCGAGCGTCACCGTCACCGCTTTGAATTTAATAATGAGTACCGTGACCGCTTTGAGCAGGCCGGCATGAAATGCGTGGGCCAGAACCCCGCCACGCATCTGGTGGAAGTGGTGGAAATCCCGGAGAAACGCTGGTTCATCGGGACACAGTATCACCCGGAATACTCCAGCACCGTACCCTCTCCCAATCCCATTTTCCGCAGTTTTGTAAATGCAGCCATAGAGTATGGCCGCGAGCGTAAGAAATAAATTTACCATAAAGCATTTAAATCCACTAACACAGATATATGGATAAAAATACCGTCATGGGCCTGGTGTGCATGGCAGCCGTTATATTCGGCTTCCTGTATTTCAGCAAGCCCGCTCCGGCAGAGCAGGAACAGGCCCAGCAGGCCACTGAATCCGTTACTGAGAAAAAGGACACCCGGCAGCAGCAGGCCGTAGACTCGCTGACAGTAAACGACCTCCGCGCGCTGGCCGTGGCCGTTGAGCAGTCCGGTGTAGCCGTGGGTGACCACAAGTCTCTGGTTGCCGCAGGTTACTCCTTCTCCACAGACACAAGCGCTGTAGGAGTCAGCGGAAATGTCACCGTGGACGGAGCCGTAATAGACATCACTCAGCTCACCGGTAATAACCTGTCTCTGACTCCTGACCAGCTGGTGAAAGGTGTGGCGGCAGTCCGCGGCGTGGTGGCCTCATCACAGCGCTATAAGTCATTTGCCCGTTACATTGGCGGAGCTGACTCCCTCATTACCCTTGAGAACAAGGTAATGAAAGTTACCTTCAGCTCCCGTGGCGGCATGGTGCGTCAGGTGGAACTTAAGGACTATATGAATGAGCGCAAGGGCTCAGACGCGCACGTGTGCCTCTTTGCTGACGCCACTGACGGCTATGACTTCACACTCCGCACCGCTGATGCGGAAATCCGTACATCTGAACTGAATTTCACCCCTACGGTGGATGGAAACACCATCACCATGGGCCTGGAACTGGGCAACAATGCTGCCTGGGGTATACGCTACACCATCACCGGTGATGACCAGTACCTGGTGAAAATGGAACTGGTACAGAATAACATCACCGCCATACTTCCCAGCGGTACCACCTCAGTGGCCTTCAACTGGCATCAGAAAATGGGACGCAATGAGCAGGGACGCAGCTTTGAGGAGAATAACAGTGCCATATATTACCAGCTTAAAGGTAAGAACCCTGATGACCTCAGCAGCAAGGGTGATGACTCAGAAAGCCTCTCAGCAGCTGTCAAGTGGGTGGCATTCAAGAACCAGTTCTTCTCCAGCATCATAATTCCTGCCGGTAGCTTTACCAGCGCTGAGCTTAAGAGCGAGGCCCTCAGCAATGACCCTGACTACTTGAAGATTATGCAGATGAGCGCCACCACCCCGTACAATACTGCTGACGGTGTGGCAGCCTCTTTCCACTTCTTCTTCGGCCCCAACAATTATCCCATGCTCTCCGTTCTGGACAAGACCATAGGTTCCGATGAAGACCTGCACCTTAACCGCCTGGTTCCCCTGGGCTGGGGCCTGTTCCGCTGGATAAATCAGCTGATAATTATCCCCGTTTTCACTTTCCTGTCACATTTTATCTCCAATTACGGTATCATAATCCTGCTGCTCACCATCTTCATCAAGCTGATTATCTTCCCGTTCACTTACAAGAGCTACAAGTCACAGGCCCGCATGCGCGTGCTGGCTCCGGAAATCAAGGAGATAAATGATAAATATCCGGGCCAGGAGAACGCCATGAAGCGCCAGCAGGAGACCATGGCCCTTTACTCCCGCGTGGGAGCAAGTCCCTTCTCAGGCTGTCTGCCCATGCTGCTGCAGATGCCGGTGCTCATTGCCATGTTCTCTTTCTTCCCCAGCGCCATAGAGCTGCGCGGACAGAGCTTCCTGTGGGCCCATGACCTCTCAGCGCCGGACGTGATATGCACCCTGCCGTTCTCAATCCCGTTCTACGGTAATCACGTCAGCCTCTTCTGTCTGCTCATGACAGTGGTGAATATCATATACACACGCATAAACATGGCCTCACAGCCCGGCGGCAACAACATGCCCGGCATGAAGTGGATGATGTACCTCATGCCCGTTATGTTCCTGTTCTTCTTCAATGACTACGCATCCGGCCTGAGTTACTATTACTTCCTGTCACTGCTCATCACCATTATCCAGACCTGGGTGTTCCGCAAGATTACTGATGAGAGCAAGGTGCGTAAGGAACTCCTGGAGAATGCCCGCAAGCCCCGTAAGAAGTCAGGATTCATGGCCCGTCTGGAAGAGGCGCAGCGTCAGCAGCAGGTTGCCCTGCGCGCACAGCAGAACAAGAACAATAACGGCAAGGGCCGCAGATAAACCACGGTTTCACATAAGATTACGGTTGAAACCCCCTGCTGACAACGGAAACAAGAAGCACGGCCCGGCCTTCTGGGTCAGCGCCGTGCTTAAATATGTCATACCCCCTGTGATTACAGTGGGGCTGTGCCATCTGTTGCTAAATGAAACTGACCTGTCACAGATGTGGCACATCATATCCACCGGCTGTGATTTCAGGTGGATTGTCTGCGCGCTGTGTCTGAGCGTGGTTTCACACATCATCCGCGCACTGCGCTGGCGCATTCAGCTAAACGCACTGGATATAAAACCCGGACTGTGGTCACTGATACTCAGTATCTTTGGAACCTATGCCGTAAACCTGGTCTTTCCGCGTCTGGGTGAGCTCTGGCGCACCGGTTACATTGCCCGCCGTACCGGCAGCTCCTTCACTGAGGTCTTCGGTTCCATGGTGGCTGACCGTCTGGCTGATACTCTCACAGTACTCCTGCTTGCCGCCGGAGCCGCCGTGTGTTCCACCACCACCTTCATAGATTACATCAGCACTGATGCAGAGCTTGCCGCCCGCCTGAAAGGTCTTGTTACAGGTCCCTGGATGTATGTGGCCGTGGCGCTGTTTGCGCTGGGCGCATGGTGGTTTATGAGACGGCCGCACGGCAGAAAGCTGGAGAAAGTAAGGCAGTTCATAATTGGCATGTGGCGCGGATTTGCCGTCCTGACACGTATGAAAGGCCGTTTCCGCTGGCTGCTGCTTACAGCCGCTCTGTGGGGGTGCTACGGCCTGCAGCTGTTCCTGTGCTTCTTTGCTTTTGATTTCACGACGGCAACAGTGAACGCCCACGGACTTCTGGTACCTTATGTCACCTTTGTACTCTCCAGCATCAGCATGGGAGTGCCCTCCAATGGTGGTATCGGGCCCTGGCAGTACGCTGTTATCTTTGTACTGGGGGCTTACGGTGTGGCCACTCAGGATGCCTCAGCCTTTGCAAACCTGGTGTTGGGGACACAGACACTCTTGCTCATAGCTCTGGGTGTGTTCACCTTCGTGTGTGTGTTCCTTCAGAAAAAGATACAAAATAACAAACTTAAACTATAAGAAATGGCAAAAGTCTTAATCATCGGCGCCGGAGGTGTGGGCACCGTGGTTGCGCACAAGTGTGCGCAGAATCCTGAAGTTTTCACAGAGATAGTTCTGGCTTCGCGTACTAAAAGCAAGTGTGACGCCATTGCCGCCGCAATAGGAGCGCCCAACATCACCACAGACCGCGTGGATGCTGACAGCGTCCCTGAACTGGTGGAACTGCTTAAAAAACATAAGCCTGAACTGGTGATTAACGTGGCCCTTCCTTATCAGGACCTGACCATTATGGACGCCTGTCTGGAGTGCGGCGTAAATTACCTGGACACGGCTAATTATGAGCCTAAAGATGAGGCCCATTTTGAATATTCATGGCAGTGGGCTTACCGTGAACGCTTTGAAAAAGCAGGCCTGACAGCCATTCTGGGCTGTGGATTTGACCCCGGAGTCTCAGGCGTGTTCACCGCTTATGCCGCCAAGCACTACTTCTCAGAAATGGAATACCTGGATATAGTGGACTGCAACGCCGGTGACCACGGCAAAGCCTTTGCCACCAACTTTAATCCGGAAATTAACATACGCGAGATTACCCAGAACGGCCGCTACTGGCGTGACGGCAAATGGGTTACCACCGGCCCGCTGGAGATTCACACCACACTCAATTACCCCAACATAGGTCCCCGCGAGTCATATCTGCTCTATCACGAAGAACTGGAGTCACTTGTGCAGAATTACCCCACCATAAAGCGTGCACGCTTCTGGATGACTTTCGGCCAGGAATACCTCACACACCTGCGCGTGATACAGAACATAGGCATGGCGCGCATAGATGAAGTGGACTACAACGGCACCAAGATAGTGCCCCTGCAGTTCCTTAAGGCTGTGCTGCCTAATCCGCAGGACCTGGGTGAGAATTATCACGGCGAGACCTCAATAGGCTGCCGCATTGAGGGTAAGGATAAGGACGGCAAGCACCTCACTTATTATATTTACAACAACTGCTCACATGAGGAGGCATATAAAGAAACAGGCATGCAGGCCGTGAGCTACACCACCGGTGTCCCCGCCATGGTGGGAGCCATGATGTTCCTTACCGGCAAGTGGGTTAAACCCGGCGTGCATAATGTTGAGGAGTTTGATCCGGATCCCTTCCTGGCACAGCTGGCCGTTCAGGGCTTGCCCTGGCATGAAGTCCTCAACGGAGACCTTGAGGTAAACAAGGTGGAAGGCTAAAAACCAGAACAGAGACCCTGAGCTTACCAAGCTCTAAGTTTAAACCGTAATAATTTTAACGCATAGCGCCGCCCGTCACCGGACGGCGCTATGGCTGTCTTATGCTTCATATGCTGTCTTATGCTTCATATGCGTCTGAGGCATCTGTCCTCCGTATAAATCTCATCATTTCTTTTTTATACGCCCTGATGTGTACTTTAATTTTCTTTTGTGGAGGATATTGAGTAAATTTGCCTTTTGGAATTCTAATGTTATGATATTATGACAGAAAATGAGATAAAACAGCTCAGACAGGACCCTGACGGCCTTCAGTGTTATGAATTTATGGCTAACCATATTTCTGACCTCACGGCTGAAGACCTTGCAAAGCTGGTGGACATAATGATGCTGGTGGACCTTAACGGTCAGTTTATGGCCAGCGCGGCACGTTATCTTCACGCCATAGATACCGTTGCTTATGCTCAGGAAATCCGCCGGCTGGTGGCTGCAACCATTGACAAAGACCGTGAGCACAGATACCTCCCGGACCTTATAAGCAGCATTTACGGTGAAGATTATAAAGAGCGCGCTGAGGAGCTGAGCGCCTCTGATGACAACTTCCGCCGCATGTATAAACGTCTTTACCCTAATCCTGATAAATTATGAAAATGAAAATAGTCACTCTGCTGCTTGCCGGCAGCATGGCCTTCATGGCATGCTCATCTACCACCGGCACTGATGCGGCACAATCAGAAAATCCCATGGAAAAGAAAACTGAACAGCAGGCTGCCCAGACTGCAGAACCCCGCGAAGACGTTCTGGTGGATATTGAGACCACCGCAGGTCCCATTACCGTCCGCCTGTACGGTGATACCCCCGCCCATCAGGATAACTTCCTTAAACTTGTGAATGAGAATTTCTATAATGGAACTCTCTTCCATCGCGTAATCAAGGACTTCATGATACAGGCCGGTGACCCGGAATCAAAGACTGCCAAGAAAGGCCAGCAGCTGGGTTCCGGAGACCCCGGATACACACTGCCCGCTGAGTTAAAATATCCCGCTCACTTCCATAAGCGCGGTGCTCTGGCAGCCGCCCGTACCGGTGACCAGATTAATCCTCAGCGCCGCTCCTCAGGCTCACAGTTCTATATTGTCACAGGTAAGAAATACAGTGAGGCTGAACTGGACCAGATGCTTCTGCAGCCTGAAATGCAGAAACTGATAGAGGCTAACCGTGCGCGCATACAGGAGCTTTACAGCGCCGGAGATACTCAGGGGCTGGATGCGCTGGAGGACACCCTGGTGGAGCAGGCCCGCAAGGCTCTGGCTGCCAATCCGCAGCTAAGCACCATCAAGGAAACTTACACCACTGTTGGTGGAGCGCCCTTCCTTGACGGGCAGTACACTGTCTTTGGTGAGGTGGTAAGCGGCATGGAAACTGTTGACGCCATTGAAAAAGTTGAGACTGACGGCGCTGACCGTCCTCAGGAGGATATCAAGATTATATCTGTAAAGGTACATAAGTGATAGATTACAGTGTACATACGCTGAGTAATGGGTTACGGGTGGTTATAAACAGGCATCCGCACACAGCTATGGCTGCCGTGAATCTGATGTATGACACGGGTGCACGAGATGAAGACCCGCAGCATACCGGGCTGGCCCATCTGGTGGAGCATCTGATGTTCGGCCCCTCAGCCAATGTGCCTGACTATACGGCAGCTTTAAGCGCCGCCGGAGGTACAAATAATGCCTGGACTAACTCTGACTACACTAATTTTTATGCTGTGGTCCCGGCTCAGAATCTGGAAACGGTGCTGTGGGCTGAGAGTGACCGCATGGCCATGCCGCTGTTCACTCAGGAGACACTGGAGGTACAGCGCAAGGTGGTGGTAGAGGAGTTCAAGCAGCAATGCCTTAACCGTCCTTACGGTGATTTGGGACATCATCTGCTGCCGACACTGTACGGCTCTCATCCTTATTCATGGCCCGTGATTGGCAAGACACCTGAGCATATATCCTCTGTCACCCGTGAAGTGGTGGTGGATTGGGTAAAGGCACATTACGGTCCTGAGAACGCCGTGCTGTCCATAGCCGGTAACATTGATGAGGAAAGCACTCTGCAGATGGTGGAGAAATGGTTTGGAGGCATACCTGCACGCGGCATAAAACCACGTGTAATGCCGGCTCCTGAATTTCCGCTTCAGGACACGACGGTGGAAGTGACAGGGCGCGTACCCGCCACCGCCATTGTCACTGCCATACCCATGGCCAGTTACGGAGAGAGGGAGTACTATGCCGCTGACCTGCTTACTGATATTCTCGCTGCCGGACAGTCTTCATACATGTTCCGTAATCTTACCCTGGGGCGCAGTGACCTCTTTGCCCAGGCGGATGCCTCCATCTCCGGCACGGTGCATGAAGGGTATATAGCCCTGCAGGCCATTCTTAATGTCTCAGGACCGGAAGCGGAACAGGAAGCACGTGCGCTGATGCTGCATCAGGCACGCGCGCTGGCTGATGCCGCGGCCATTGACAGCCACCGCCTGGAGCGTTCACTGAATGGTTTTGAGACCCGTTTTAAACTGGCCAACAGCTCATACCGCTCCGTGGGTCAGGCTCTTGCCCAGGCCATACTTCAGAATGAAGATATTAACGCCACAGTTGCGCGTCAGCGTTCTTTTAAGGCTGAGGAACTTGCCGCATATGCTGACAAGCTGTTTAACCGTACCCCGGCGGTGACACTGATTTACCGCCCGGAACAGAATTCCATCACCGTATAATCCATGATAAAGCTGAACGGGTTTGCCACATTTTGCCTTCAGGGACCGCGTGATAATCAGGAAGATTATATCATGCCACAGCTTCATCCCGGTACGTCTCCCGCTGAGGCCGGACGCGTTTGGGTTCTTTGTGATGGCATGGGTGGTCACGGTCACGGCGAGGTGGCCTCTGAGCTTGTGGCTCGCTCTGTTTACAAGCGCCTTGCGGCCCTCCCTCTGAACGAAGATATTGACCGTCAGGACATTCAGCAGGCGTCTGATATGGCTAATGAGGAACTTGCCGCAGCTGATGTCTTCCATGACAGCAGACCCATGGGGACCACCCTGGTGGTGGCGGTGCTGAATTCTAATGGAATTCTGGTGGCACATGCCGGTGACAGCAGATGCTATCTCATAGGGGCTGACGGAAAAATTAAATTCCGCAGCGCTGACCATTCAGTGGTGGGGCAGGCCTTGGCCGCCGGAATCCTTACAGAGGAGGAGGCTTTCACCAGTTCACGCCGTAATGAAATAACGCGCTGCCTTACTTCAGTATCCTCAGCGGTGCCGCTTGACTTTACAGAACTTACTGATATTGAGCCGGATGATATCCTGCTGATGTGTTCTGACGGGGTGCATGATGTGTTGCGGGACCTGGAAATTTCAACACTCCTGTCAGGAACCACCTCCTGTGAGGAGAAAGCGGCAGCCCTTGAAAAGGCTGTTATGAAAAGTCCGGTGGATAATACTTCTGCCATTCTCCTGTCTCCGGTATTTTCCGGAGGACATGTCGGGAAGTCAAGACGCCCGCTAATGGTGGCAGTGCTGACACTGGCTGTTCTGGCCGGAGCCGCGGGCTTCTTTTATATGACGCGCAGCATGAGCCCTGAGAAACAGTTACCTTTACCTGTCACCCCGGCCCGGCTGCCGGATAGCGCAGCGGTGGATTCTGCCAGGGCGGACACTATTACGGGCGTAGCGCCAAAGCTTACTGATACCATTCAGAATACTGATTCATAATACTTAAATATTCTTACACTTACACAGGGTAAATAAATCCTTAAACTATATGAAACTTAAATCCTTAATTCTTATTCTGACAGCTGCGGCGGGGACTCTGTCGTCAGCGGCCCAACACAATTACATGCAGCGTTCTCCGGAACCTGCCACCGCCATGGCAGACGTCCGTAAGGATGTCAGGCGCGGTTCAGCGGCTAAAGCGAAAAACACAATCTTACAGTCCCGGAAACTGCCCGTGGTCACCGCACCCGGAACCATGCCTGCTCAGAAAGCCTCTGCCACAGCAGATATAAGCCTCTCAGGCGTGATGATAAGCAGTACATCCTGGAACGGCACTCCGGCTGTGGGCCTTTATTCTGTGGACGCTGCCAGCGGTCAGTCATCGCTTCTTTTCCCTCTTGAGCAGGTCTCAGGCAGCGGAAGTGTTGCGGGTACTTTAGCCGGTGAAATGCTTTATCTCTGTTACTGTGAGGACTTTTACGGCACTATCTCAGTCCTGAAAACCGTGAGCCTCAACACCATCACCGGTGAAGTTAAAGAGAAAGAATTCTCAAATCCTACTTATGATGAGGTATCAGTTAACATGACTTATGATGCTTCCTCTAAGAAGATATACTCCATAAATTATGACGGCTCTTATGATTATTACCGCCTCTGCACCTTTGATGCGGCAACAATGTCATATACTGAAATAGGAGCCCTGGAGGAGCACTATTATGGCATCTGCTCTGACAGCCGCGGGCACCTCTACGCCATAGATGATATGGGAGATGTAAAGGAACTGAATCCTGAGTCAGGTGCTGTCACCGGTACTGTGGCCCGCACGGGCATTGAGCCGCGTTATTTACAGAGCTGCTGCTGGAGCCCTGTGGACGGCCTTATTTACTGGGCGGCATGTAATGACCGCGTGGCATCACTTATTACCATAAATCCCGCTACAGGAGCCGTGGCCACAGCCACAGGTTTCCCCCATGAGGAGGAATTTGTGGCTCTGAGTTGTTCAGACCCGGCCGTTGACCCGGCAGCGGCTGCCGCCCCTACTGATGTGAAGATTTCATACACTGTTGCCGGAGGTAATGAAGCTGTACTTTCTGGAACCATGCCCTCTCTGACAGTCAGCGGTGCGGCTCTCACCGGAGAACTTACTCTGTGTGTGACTGTGGATAATAAGGAAGTCTACACCGGTGCTACCGCCGCCGGGGCGGTTTTCAGCGTGCCTCTGACGCTTGAGAATGGCCTGCATCGTATAGAAATTACTGTAAGAAACGGTGCCGGAGAAGGAGTCCCGGCTATAATGTACACATACACCGGTCTTGATACTCCCGCCGCGCCTCTTGGTTTTGATGTAAGTAAGAACACCCCCACTGAACTGTTGCTGAGCTGGACCGCTCCCACAGCCGGTGCGCAGGGTGGCTGGTTTGACCCCGCGGCATTATCATATAATATCATTTCTGATGGGAAAGTCATAGCTTCAGATATTAAAAACACGAGCTATACACTCATACTCCCTGAAACATTCCTTACAGCTACGTATCAGGTTCAGGTATGCTACGGTGGTGTCCCGGGCGCAATGACTGAAGGCATTACAGTGAGCACCGGTATGTATATGAGCCTGCCCTATTATAATGACTTTGAAAATGTGGGTGACTTTGACCTGCTCACAGTCATTGACAAGAACCATGACGGTAACACCTGGTTCCATGACGTGGATTATAACACTGCAAGTTATAATTATTCCCGCACCATGCCCGGTGATGACCTCCTGGTGATGCCCGTGATACACGCGCGTGCAGGCCATACATACAGGATGAACTTCTTTGCACGCTCATCATCATACTCTTACCCTGACCGCCTGGAAGTGGCCTGCAGTACCGTTCTGGAAGAGGACGGTTTCACCCAGGTGCTGTTCCCCGGACGTGTCATTCTCAATGAGGGAGAAAACCTGAGCGTGGAATACACCGCTGAAGTTGACACTCCGCTTTATTTTGCATTCCACTGTGTGAGTGACAAGGACATGAGTCGTCTGTTTGTGGATGATATTGAAATCATTGACGCAGGCGTCCCCGCACATCCGGCGGCTCCCTCAGACCTTAAGGTGACACCTGACGCAGATGGTGCTCTTAAAGTATCGCTGTCCTTTACGGCGCCTACAACCACCGGTGCCGGTGAGCCGGTGCAGCAGCTGGAGGCCGTTGCCGTTTATCGTAACGATGTGATGATTCACTCATTCATCAGCCCCGCTCCGGGCATGGCTCTGACTTACACTGATACGAAGGCACCCTTTGGATTCAACACTTATGCAGTGGCCGCAACTGTGGATGGCGAGGGCTCAAATAAAGCTCAGGAGCGCGTCTTTGTAGGCCGCTACTCACTTCCTTTCAGTGTGGTTCCGGATGCTGAGGAATTTACTCTTTTCAATATACCTGGCGGTGATGAGGACGGATGGTACTTTGACCCGTCAGAGAACGCTCTTAAAATTATAACTTATGGGTCAGAACCCGCGGACAATTACATTTTTACGCCCGTAGTAGAGTTTGGTACAGCTAACTTAGTGGACCTCTCTTTCAATTACCGTGCGGGCCTTGCTTCATATCCTGAGCGTCTGGCGGTTACTTTCGGGCCTGACTGTAATCCGGCTCATCATAAGCTAATCACCACCCTTGAGTTTAATAATGAGGAGTACCGCAAGTGCCTTGAAAGCATAGAAGTACCTCAGGCCGGAAGCTATTATATAGGCTTCCATGCTCTGAGTGACGCGCGCCAGATGTATATGCAGGTGCGTGACATAACGCTTGTGAACGGTTCCCGTGTAACCGCCCCCGCGGCCGTTGAGGATGCTGTGGTTACAGCTGATCCCACATGCGCGCTGATAGCCAGGGTTGGTTTCACCATGCCCGTTAAGAGTATAAAGGATGAAAAGCTTGAAGCACCCCTGTCAGCCACTCTGTATAGGCAGGACGGTACAGTGGCCCAGACCGCTGACGGCCTTCAGCCAGGGGCTGCTGTGACACTGACAGATAATGCAGCCGCGCACGGTATCAACACTTACACGCTTACAGTTTCCAATGCAGCGGGAGAAGGCGCACGCGCTACGGTCTCCGGCTGGGTAGGCGTGGACGTGCCGGAGAATATACCTTATCTGGAAATATACCCCACAGCAGATAATCTCCGTGCTGAACTTATATGGGAGGCTCCGGAAGGCTCTCTGCACGGAGGACCCGTAACTGCTGACCGTATCACATACAAGATATATCAGTTGGTAAATAACTCACTTTATCTTATACAGTCCACCACAGAAACAGAAGCTGTGGTGGCCCCCTATGACGCTAACGCTCAGAACTTCTGCATGTTCTATGTCACCGCAGCTACGGATGCCGGTGAGAGCAAGGCCGTCAATAACGGAGTAGTGCTGGGACCGCCTTATGAACTGCCGCTTGAGGAAACAGCCTCTAACTGTATTATTACGGCTTATCCCTGGATTGCAGGTCCGCTGGTAAATGATGTTAAGTGGGGTCTGTCTGAATATATAGGTTCTCTGGACCTTGAAGCGGCTGACGGTGGCATGTTTGTATGCTCGGCAGCCCTGCCTGAGCGTCGGCCCGGCGTGGGACGCATGCAGCTGCCCAAGCTCACGCTCAGAGGACTCAACGCCCCTGTCTTGACCTTCAGCATGTACCATTATCCCGTTGCCGGCTCTGATGTGAAGGTATATGTGACTTCTGATGAACAGGACTACACCCTGTTGGGCACATACACCACCGGCGGAAGTGAACGCGGATGGCAGCAGTACACCATACCGCTGAAAGACTTTACGGACGCTCCCTGGGTGGCAATAATCTTTGACGGTGAGCTTGAAAATGGCAGCGCGTACGCCATCATAGATGATATTAGCGTGATGAACCGTTCAGAGCATGACCTGGCCATACGGCGTGTCACCGGTAATCCGTCTGTGGAAGCCGGAAGTACCGCTGTATATACTCTTACGGTAAGGAACAGTGGCGCACAGCCGGAGACCTTTGACGTGGACCTCCGCGTAAATGGTGCCCTGATTCAGACGGCGGCTCATGACACTCCACTGCTGTCCGGTGCCTCAGTTGACATTCCTCTGAGCTTTGTGGCTGAGCCTGAGCATATGAGTGCGCCGCTTAAGATGCAGGTGGAAGTAACCCCCCGCAACTGTGTGGATGAGATACCTGCTGATAACACGGCTGATTTTGAGGTTAATGTAATACAGCCTTTCCTGCCTGTGGTGACTGACCTCATGGCTGAGGCCACACAGGACGGTATAGCACTGAGCTGGACAGCTCCCTCACTGAAGCCTGAGGCATTTACTGATAACTTCATGAGCTATGAAAGCTTTGAGTATGATTCTTTCGGACCATATATAACTGAGGACCGTGATATGATGGTGCCCTGCGGTATTCAGGGTGTTACATTCCCCAACATGGGTACGCCCATGGCATTCCAGGTATGGGAACCCCTTGCTGAAGGTGTGGATGTGGACGCACAGATATGGCAGCCTCACAGCGGCACCAAGTGTCTGGTGGCATGGACAGCTCTCTCAAGCATTGAGGAGCCTTATAATGATGACTGGCTGATTTCTCCACTGCTGGTGTCAATGCCTGGGTCCACACAGCCGCTGAGCTTCTATGTACGCCGTCCGGTAGGTACATACGGCCCTGAGAGCTATGAGGTATGGTATTCAGACGGCAGCGACTGTCCTGATGACTTTACTCTCCTTGCGTCTGAAACAGTCACCTCTCAGGACTGGACGGAGCGCAGCTATCAGCTGCCGGCAGGCGCAAGGCGTTTTGCCATACGCTATACCAGCCGTAACCGCTTTGCCATGCTTCTGGATGACCTCACATATATCCCCGCCACTGCTGATGCAGGGCTGACGCTAACACACTTTAACGTTCACCGTAACGGAGAACGGATTGCTGATGTGTCAAGCGTTGGTGAGGGCCTCTCACACGCTTATGTGGACGCCGCAGCCCCCGCCGGTAATACGGTTTATCATCTGACAGCTGTATATAACCAGGGCGAAGGAACACGCTCAAACAAAGCGTACGCCTTAAGTTCTGTGGGCGGCGTCTCTGCTGACGCTGTAATGGTCTCAGCTGACCACGGTCACATCACCGTTAGCGCCCCGCAGGGCGCAACAGTGGCCATATACGCCACCTCCGGCGCTATGTTGGTGTCAGAACGTACCTCAGCAGAGGTGAGCCGTTATGCAGTGGCTCCGGCGGTATATACGGTAACCGTTGGCGGACAGGTGTTTAAAGTCTCAGTAAGATAAGTACAGCGCTTAAACTCATGAATATAAACGTTCTCAACAGTCACCACCGTGACGCATACATTTCCTTTGACGAGCAGGAGCATAAGTACACATATCTTCCTGACGGCAGGGAGTTTACATGTGTGACCTCACTGGTGGAAGACTGCTTTGAGAAGTTTGACGCTCCGGCTAATGCGCGGCGCATAGTGGCTCAGAGGGGCGGGACAGCCGCTGATGTGCAAATGCTTCTGAATCAGTGGGAAGAGCGCGGACGCGTGGCCCGAGAGCTTGGAACCCGCATGCACAGGCGCATAGAAGCCTTTTATCTGGATGAAGAGCTACCGGAAGATAGCGCCGAGCCAGATGACGAGCTGTGCATGGAGCATTTTATGAGATTTGCAAACGCCTATAAACTAAGTCCTTACAGAACGGAATGGCGTATTTTTCATAAAGATGCTGCCCTTGCGGGGACGCTTGACTTCCTGGGTACCATGCCCGGGGGGAGTGGTCTGTATATTTATGACTGGAAGCGTTCATCCAAGGTGGTGGATGGTAAAACCGGTGTCACTCAGAATGTTAACCACTACGGACGCAGGGGTCTGGGGGTAATGGCGGCCTATCCTGACTGCGCATATTATCACTATGCACTGCAGCTAAGTGTGTACCGCTATATACTTGAACATGAGTATGATATGAGCATTTCCGGGGCATTCTTGGGAGTATTTCATCCTGAGTTCTCACAGCCGTACAGGGTGGCTGTACCGTATCTTGAGCGAGAGGTTGAGCGACTTATAACACACAGAATATTAAAGGGTTAAGTATATGGCACAGTTGCATCCGGAATTTGTAAAAGCTATGGCCGGTCTCCCGGATGTTCTGCGCGCGCTCACTGAGACGGAGCCTGTGGTAAGCGTGCGTATGAATGTTAGAAAACCCATGCCCAGTGTAGTAAATACCCCCGGTGAGTGTAAGACAGAGCAGGTGGCCGTGTTAACAGAGACCGGGCGATATCTGGATGTGCGTCCACGCTTCTCGGCTGACCCTGCATGGCACGTGGGAGCATACTATGTTCAGGATGCTTCCTCCATGGTGATAACTCCGGTGGTCAGGGAACTGGTGGCACGGCTGCAGGCTGAGGGTGCGCAGGGCATAACGTATATGGATGCGTGTGCGGCACCCGGAGGAAAGACAACGGCTGCGCTTGATGCGTTGCCGCCTGACAGCGTCATGGTGGCTAATGAGTATGACTTCAAGAGGGCGTCAGTACTGCGTGAGAATCTGCTCAAATGGGGGTGTCCTGATGTGATAGTGACCCGTGGTGGCACAGAGCGCTTCAGTGGTATGCGTGAGGTGTTTGACATCATAGCAGTGGATGCTCCGTGTTCCGGAGAGGGTATGATGCGTAAGGACAGCGAGGCGGTGGCGCAGTGGACTCCGGCTCTGGTGTGTGAGTGTGCGCAGCGTCAGCGGGAGATACTGGACAATCTGTGGCCGGCGCTCAAGCCCGGCGGCTATCTGGTATACAGCACCTGTACTTTTAACCATTCAGAGAACGAAGACATAATAAAATATCTGGAGCAGGAATATGAGGCGGTCAGAGTGGAGACTGTCCTGGATACGCTGCCGGGAGTTACGGAGGGCCATTTTTATCCCGGACGCTTCCGCGGCGAGGGTCTGTACATGGCCGTTGTGAGCAAGCCCGGTGAGTGGAAGCCGGACAGCATACGGAATAAATCTGAAAAGAGCCGCAAGCAGACTAAGAAAAAGGCAGATGCCGTAAGCTTACCGGAGCAACTGCGCAAGTCCCTTCCTGAGGGTTACCGTTTCATTATCACGGATGACGGGTGTGTGCAGGCCATGAGCGCCCGGGTGGAGGAATGGATGAAGCGCCATTCCGCTGCGGTGGATGTGATAAGCGCCGGTGTGGAGGTTGCCACAGTGAAGGGCCGGGATGTAATACCCTCCCATGCGCTGGCCATGTGTACGGTCTTTGACAGTGCGGGTTGGCCTCAGGTGGAAGTGAATAAAGCCTGTGCACTGTCATATCTGAGGCGTGAGGCCATAGAACTGCCGGAAGGTACGCCCGGCGGAATGGTTCTGATATGTTATGGGAGCCAGCCGCTGGGATGGGTAAAGAATCTGGGCAAGAGAGCCAATAATTTATACCCGCTGCAGTACCGTCTGCGCACCTGATGGAAAAGCGTATGCAGCAGAGCTTAACTGACATTGTAGCTGAGGTTCAGGCTGCGCTCATAAATGGCTCAGTGATGAGACGGAGCTTAGCTGATTTATGAGTAAGGAATAAGATAAAATAATATAATTCTAAATAAATTAATAAAATGATTACACAGGAACAATTAAAAGAGACTTTAGAGCGCAAGCTGGCGCTAAGGAGGTATCTTTGACATCGACAGTAAGAAGATACAGGTAGAAGAAGAGGAACTGCGCACGCATGTGCCTGATTTCTGGGAGCATCCCAAGGAGGCGCAGATTCAGATGAAGAAGATAAAGGACCTTCAGCAGTGGATTGACGGTTACGCTGAGGTGGAGAGCGCTGTGGATGAGCTGTCTGTGGCGTGGGACTTTATCCACGAGGGGCTGATAGAGGAGTCAGAGCTTGATGCCTTATACGCTGAGGCAGTGGCAAAGATAGAGGCTCTTGAGCTGCGGAATATGCTTCGCCGTGAGGAAGACAAGTTAGGCGTGGTGCTGAAGATTAACTCCGGAGCCGGAGGTACAGAGAGCCAGGACTGGGCCTCAATGCTGATGCGTATGTATATGCGCTGGTGTGAGAAGCAGGGTTACAAGATTTCCATAGCCAACCTTCTTGACGGTGATGAGGCTGGAATAAAGAGCTGTACCATTAATGTGGAGGGTGACTTTGCCTATGGTTATCTCAAGAGTGAAAACGGCGTTCACCGTCTGGTGCGTGTTTCTCCTTACAATGCCCAGGGCAAGCGCATGACCTCTTTTGCATCAGTGTTTGTGACTCCGCTGGTGGATGATACCATTGAGGTTAAAGTTGAGCCGGCACTGCTCTCCTGGGACACTTTCCGAAGCGGTGGCGCCGGTGGTCAGAATGTGAACAAGGTGGAGTCAGGTGTGCGCCTGCGCTATCAGTTCACAGATCCCTATACGGGAGAGAAGGAGGAGATTCTGATAGAGAACACTGAGACCCGTGACCAGCCCAAGAATAAGGAGAACGCGCTGCGCCAGTTGCGTTCCATCCTCTATGACAAGGAGCTTCAGCACCGCATGCAGGAACAGGCAAAGGTCGAGGCCGGAAAGATGAAGATAGAGTGGGGCTCGCAGATACGCAGTTACGTGTTTGATGACCGCCGTGTAAAGGACCACCGAACCGGTTACCAGACTTCTGATGTGAACGGAGTTATGGATGGCGACCTTGACGGTTTCATTAAGGCTTATCTGATGGAATTTGCACAGAAGGAAGGAGAAGAGTAATGAAACAGATATTCAGAAGAGTTCTTCTGTGGGTGGTGGGTCTGGCCGGCATCAGTCTTGGTGCCGGAGCCCAGAATCCTGATCCCCGCAGTCTGACCATATATCAGATAATGGTGGCCTCTTTCCAGCATGGAGAGGGTGGAGCGCCGGGCTATAACGCCATGTGGGGCCCTGACGGTCACACCAAGAACGGAAATATCAGAGGCATCATTAATGCCCTGGACCATATCCGGAGCATGGGTGCCAATGCCATCTGGCTTACGCCGGTGTTTGACAGCACCCGGGCTTTGGGAGGCGAGAAGCTGCAGGCCACGGGCTATTTTACCAATGATTTCTTTAAGATAGACCCGCGCTTTGGAACTTTTTCCGAGATGAAAGAGCTGGTGGATGAAGCGCATAGGCGTGGGATGTATGTGTTCCTGGACGGCGTCTTCGGACATCACGGCGGAGTCACTACCCCATCTCCATCAGGGCATGTTCTGGATACCACCGCTGTGCTGAGTGACCGTCCTGACGGCGGATATGGCAATATCAAGTATCCGGAGTCACTGGACTATATCAAGGAGGTGGCAACGTACTGGATGGACACTTTGGGCATTGACGGCTGGCGTCTTGACCAGGCATATCAGGCCATGCAGGGCGGCCACAATTACTGGCATGAGATTCGCGGCGCTGTGGAGCAGAAAGCTGCGGAGCGCAAGGCTGCCGGTGAGCGCTGGGGCACTTTGGGTTACATGGTGGGAGAGGACTGGGGTCCGGCCTCACGTGTAAATGTGGGAGTGTATAATACCGGAGGGCTGCTGAGTGCCTTTGATTTCCAGGGAAAGGAGACCATCAGCGGAGCCATGCAGGAGATAACGCCAGCTGACAGCATACTTACGTGGGAGCAGGTGATAGAAGTTCTGTCTCCGCCCACGGCACGCGGATACCTTAATGACAGCGTGATGCCTAATCTGTATCTTTCCAATCATGACGGTTACCGCGTGGCTGACCACTTTGACCCCAGCGGGAAGAACTATTATGGACATCTGAAGACGCGTCATGCCATCTTAGCGGCATACTCGGGCCCTATAACGCTGTATTACGGTGATGAATATGGTGACCGCAGTCTGGAAACAACGGGTGGCCAGAAGGATAATATCAGTCGTACCAGCGGCCATCTGGAGGCCCGTGACCGGCATGAGCTGGACCTGCGCAATTATATAGCGAGGGCCATGGAGTTTCGTGCCGCAAATCCGGCCATGTGGCGCGGTACAGCAAGTTTTGAGCGCATGGAAACGCCACAGGGTGAGGTGTTAGTGGTTACAAAGACTGACCCTGAAAGTGATAACAGTGTACGGATATTATTCAGCCGGGAGGATGTAACGGTAAAGATTGACGGTAAAGAACGGCGGTTGAAAGCCTGGGAACCGGTGTTTGAAGTGATATCATAATAAGCGAGGGGCGCTGCGGAAGTGGCGCCCCTGTTTTTTAAGAATATGGGATGTAAGAAGAGCGGGCGCCCCAACGGGTAGGTGCCCCCGCACGGAGTGCCCACGGAGAGAGTTTTTTAAGCGGGGAAGTGCCGCGCACAGAGGGCCCACGGAGAGAGTTTTTTAAGCGGGGAAGGTGCCGCGCACAGAGGGCCCACGGAGGGCTTACAGAGGGGTGTTTTTGCAGGTGGTAAAGCGTGGAGGTGCTTCTTATGCGACTTATGCGTCTTATAATACTTATAAGGATATGGGGGCTTGTCAAACGCCTAATACTATGGCGGGGTCAATGTTGAGCTTGGTACTGATTATGCGTGCCTGACGCAGCGTGGGCTCCTTTTTGCCAGAAAGGTATTCACAAATTCTGGAAGGGCTTATTCCTATAAGTTTAGAGAGGGCTGCCTGGTTTAGCCCCATTTCAAACATACGCAGTTTCAGCATATCCACCAGAGAGGGCTCCCCTATGGAGTAGTGTTTATCAGAGTAATCTGCAACCAGTCCTGAAAGTAATTCAAGTTCAATGCTGTGGGGATCATCCAGGGGAGTTGCATCTGTCACTAAGGGTAGAATTTCCTCCACACGACTCAGTGCCCAGCGGTACTGTTGTTCGTTTTCTATCTTTGTCATGGCTGTAATATGCTAAATTGTTGATGCTTCAATCTTGTCATATTCCTGATGAGTTCCAATGAAGCGGATATATATCCACTTGATTGTGAATTTTATTATCACAATCAACCGATGGTTGTTACCCCGGATGTTGAATACGTAGTGCTGATTTCCAACATAGTCCACGCTATTAAAGTCCTTTTTGACGTCTGCGAAGCAAGTCCAGTTGGCCCTTTTTACAGTTTTTATCCACGCTTGTAAGGCTGTTTCCGTGTCAGGAAAACGTGCAATGTATTCTTTGAGCGGTTCTTCAGTAATGACTCTCATCAGTTATACCACGTATTTGTGATGTTGCAAAATTAGGAATAAAATTCCAAATGACAAAATTTGCAATTCCGTTATTTTTCAGTAGGTTTTATTATGGCGCGTGAAGCCATGTCCCAAGTATTCAGGATAAAGTGTTTGTGGTGTTGCGTGTAAAGTCTTATAACACCTATGAATCTTATAACATATAATGCTGTCAGTTTTTGTTTAGGTCCATGAGTAGTGTGTCAAGGTTGCGGTCCGGGGTGAGGTTCATTTTGGTGCGGAGGCGCCAGCGTGCTTGTTTTACAGATTCAGGGCGGATTCCGAGTGTGGCAGCTATCTGTTTGTTTGTAAGGCCTATGGCAATCATGGAAGCCAGCCTGATGTCAGCAGGTGTCAGGGCGGGATAGGACTCTTTGAGTGCGCTGATGAAGTGTGGCTGTATTTCAGTGAAGGTGGTGATAAAGGTGTCGTTATCTACGCCGTATGAGCCGTTGTGAGCTCTTATTGCCGTTTCTATGCGGGTGTGCAGGTCCTTATTCTCCGGCGGTATGTTTTTTCTGATATTGTCAATGAGAGTTTCTTTCTGCTCCAGAGCCAGCTGCATGGCCAGAGAGTGTCGGCGGCTTTTTTCCAGGTCAAGGTGTTCCTGAGAGGCGGCGCTGGCATGGCTTTTCCAGCGCCGGCGCATGCGCCAGGCCACATACAGGATGACAGCAAGGAAAAGGATGGCGCCGGCTATAAGCCACATGTGCTGATGATGGCGGTGTTTGTTTTCAGCAGCTTCTTTTTCTGTAAGGAAAACGTTGAAGTCATGGTTGAGCACCTTGGTGTTACGGGCTTCTTCCATGAGGTCCTCAGCCTCTTCCAGGCGTCTTTCTGTAAGGATGTATGCTGAGTCACTGTCACCTGCGGCGGCATAAGCAATAGCAGTCCAAGCCAGAATATCCACGGTGTGGCGGCGGTTTTCAGCGTACCGGAGATTTTTCAGGGCAGAACGAGCGTAGAAAAGACCTGAGTCAGGATGTCCAATGTTTGCCATGACTCCGGCTAACGCGCCTTCGTACAGGGTCAGCAGGTTGGGGCAGTCATCAAAGTCTCTTACCATCCAATATGCTTTGAAGAGGGCGGTGGTGTCGTGTCCAAATACAAAGAGGTTATTGTAAGCGATATTGAGGGCATATTCATCCTGACTGAAGATAGTATCCGCAACCAGAGTGCGGAGTATGGCAACGGCTGAAGCGGTGTCACCGTTCATGCATAATACAGTGGAGCGGTTCAGCTGATTTCCCAGAACCACACGCGTCAGGCCAATGGAAGAGAATAGGGAATCAGCCTGGTCCAGCCAAAACAATGCACGCTTTTCCTGTCCGCTGCCGTTCATGAGCACACCCATGTCCATGGCATATGAGGCAGAGAGGGGGATGTCACCTGCGTTCTTAAAGAAGCGGTACTGGTTCAGAAGATAATCATATGTGGCGGTGTCATATGGAGGATTAGGTGCTTCTGTTGCCCAGAGAAGGCGGTGCGTTTCATAGGGATGTACAGCGGAATCATTCAGCTGCAAGGCAAGATTGTAGTGATAGTTGCCGCTGTCAGTCATTCCCAGTCGGGTCAGGCGGCGACCTGTCCAGTAATGTGCTCTTACGGCCAGCACGGTACCGGCTCCCGGAGCTTTTGCCAGAGTGCACAGAGAGTCAACCAGCGGCTTGATTACGGAGTCTGATTCCTGTGCCAGCCAGGCGCGTTCCAGAGCCACCACAAGAGAGTCTGCCTCAGGTGAAACGGGAGTCCATCCGTATGGTTCAAGGTTGCGCTGACGGTTGCATGCAAAAGTCAGCAGCGCAATGATGCAGAAGAAATAACGTGTATAGTATTTTAAGGACATGTAGGATAACAATGGATTCAAAGGTCAAAGTTAAGTTTTTTCTGTGAAATGTACTCTTTCAATCGGGTGTTTAGGGGCTTGTAGACTATAAATAGACTGTGTTACCACCCTATGTTTTGGGGTGTACGGCTAATTTTGTGGGCAAAATCAATGTTAAATAATATGGTGAAAAAAATCTTACTCTTTCTGGCTGTACTCACGGCCTTCAACCTGCAGGCGGTAACATTTAAGGGAGAACCCATAAGCGGGACCAGTAACTGCCGTATTGTGGGAATAGCTGAGGATCACGCAAGTGTAAACGGAGACCTTAACATCCCCATGTCACTTTATATTAACGGCCGAGTTTATCAGGTAACGGAAATAGCATCCGGGGCCTTAAATGATTTCCCCAATGTAACACGAATACTGTTACCCGGAAGTGTAACCAATATAGGAGGCCTAACAGAGTCATTCAAGAAAGGACCTCTTTATAACTTCTTTGGCTGCCCCAAGCTAAAAGAGTTCTATGTAGCATCAAATAACCCGATGTTCTCTCATAACAGCCAGGGACTGCTGCTAAAGACAGACGGCAAGGACCTGGTGCGCTGTCCTCAGGCTGTGTCCACTGAGAACGGTACGCTGAAAGTGGGAGGAAATGTGAATGCCATATGTGAGGAAGCTTTCTCAGAGGTAACCACCGTGGTAAGACTGGAAATAGAATACCTGCGTGCTGTGAGCTATAACGGCGGTCTTAACTCATGCGTAAATCTGGCATCCATCAGGATAAACAATGATGTGTTTTTACACACCAATGATGATGTGCTCATAGACCATACCGGAGTGCTTATGTGTTTCCCGCCCAAAAAGGTTCTGGGCTCCTACACGATGCCCGCCGAGGTAACTGAAATTTATGACTTTGCCTTTGCAAACACCATGTACCTAAGCACTGTCATTTTCAACAACAATGTGAAAAAGATAGGGCCTTATGCTTTCTATAAGGCTAATCTTGCCACAGTGAACCTGTCATCATCAGTAGAAACGGTGGAGCCCTTTGCCTTCTCAGAAATGCCCCGCCTGACCACTATAGTGACCCGTGGCGACTTAACAGAGCTGCCCGCCGGGTTTGCTGCAGGCTGTCCCAACCTTACCACCCTCAATTTCCAGAAGACCCAGCCCTCAAAGCTTGGAAACGGAGCTTTCAAAAACTGTACTTCACTGGCTGATTATAAGTTCTCTGCCGCCACGCTGATGGGTGACTCAGTATTCTATAATACAGGTTTTACAGAGGTGGTTTATGGTTCAGAAGCACCCGTGCAGGAGGCCGCGAGAAACGGTTACTATATCTTTGCTGACTGTAAGAAGCTGGCCAGGATAAATCTTTCTGCCATAAACTGTGAAAACGGTCAGTTCACCCTGCCCGGGAAGTTTGCTCCCGGCTGTCCCAATCTGACAGAAGTGGAAATGGCGCGAAACACTTATATCCGCATGCCTAATCAGTTTACAGAAAACTGGTATACCTTTGGAGAAAGCTGCGCGCTGAAGAAGATTATTATGTACAGTTTTGAGTGTGAGACCTTCCGTCCGGCATTCCACTGGGGTAAGGGAGGCACGGCAAAGCCCAATATCTATATCCTCCGCAATGGTCTGGGTGCTGATGCCCCCGCACCCACGGATAAGCTGTGCGCCGGAGACCAATACACCACCGTAAAGCCCATTTACTATTACGAGAGCGTGCGTCCTGCACCGTCATATTCCACCGGTAACGCCACTTTCTATATCCCCGGCGGAGCCATGGAGTTCTTCAGCGAGGCTCTTGACGCCGGCGCATATGTGGAAGAATTCTACCGTTTCAACCCCGGAACCGAGCCTGACGGCAGCCTGAGTGTGGCACTGAATGTGGTGTTCCCTGATATGGTAAAATTAGAGTCCATGAAGGTTAACGAGGAGACCTTTACCAATCTTCCTGACAATAATAACAAAGTTTACACCGGAATCCCGGCTCAGTATGTGAAGACCATAGAGATGAATTATTCAGTCTTCGGGGTTCCTTTCACCACCACATACTCAGAAGGAGATTTCAGCGGCGTGGAAACTGTGGTTGCAGATGGAGACAGTGTGCCCGCTGAGTACTATGACCTCAAGGGTGTACGTGTCACTACTCCCTCCGCCGGAAATATTTACGTGGAGAAACGCGGAAGCAGCGTAAAGAAAGTGTTGCTCTGAAGCTCAGGAATGGACGTTATCCACAGAAAAGGCTTTAATTATGAAAAGATTTTTATTTCTTCTGGTAAGTATTATTACTGTCACCGGGGTTGAGGCAGTGAAGTTCACCGCCTCTCCCCTTGATGACGGGCGCAGCTGCTGCATTACCGGAATAGAGGAAGACCATGCCACGGTGTCAGGTGACCTGTCTGTTCCGCAGTCACTGTATCTGAACGGTAAGGTATATGAGGTAACCACCATTGCCATGGGTGCGCTGAATGACTTCCCTTATGTCACGCGTGTGATTATCCCGGCCAGTGTGACCAGAATAGGCCAGGTGAGTTACCAGTATGAATACTTTGAGACAGGTAATTTCTATAACTGCCCCATGCTCAGAGATTTCTATGTGGGCCAGACCAACCCCGAATTCAGTCATAACGGCCAGGGTATGCTTCTGGCACGTGAGGGTCAATATCTGCTGAGATGTCCGCAGGCGGTGACTCTGGACGGGGGGACACTCACAGTCCCGGCACAGGTGCAGAATATATGCCCGGGCGCTTTTAACGGCGTGTCAGCGCTGGTGACACTTGTCTTTGAGCATCTGAAAGAAATATATTATAACGGAGGGATAAACAGCTGTGTCAATCTCTCATCCATCCGGGTGAATAAGTCAGATTTCTTTACGGCAACTGATGGCGTACTATATCACAGGCAGGGAAGGCTGATAAGTTTCCCTCCCAAAAAGATGCTGGGGCAGTTTACCCTGCCGCAGAATATCACAGAAATAGGCTATATGGCCTTTGCAAATACGTTCTATCTGGCAGAGGTAAATTTCAATACCAAGCTTAACCGCATCAGAGAGTATGCCTTTTACCGTTCAAATGTAAAGCGCGTGAATGTTCCCGGCAGTGTCACGGAGATAGGAGAACATGCCTTTTCCGAGGCACCCCAGCTAAATTCCCTTACTTTCCGCTGCGGTCTGAACGAGATTCCCGCCGGAATGGCCGCAGGATGCCCCAAACTGGAAAAAGTGGAATATCAGAAGAGCAGTCCGCTAAAAATCAAGGCCGGCGCTTTCAAGAACTGCGAGAGCCTGACGGATTATCCCTTTACGGCGGCGTCATATCTGGCTGACTCCGTGTTTTACAATACCGGCTTTACGGAGGTTGTTTATGACGCCGGGAAACCTGCTGAGGACAGCTACAACAGCGGGTACTATATCTTTGGTGGCTGTAAGAATCTGAAGAAGATGGATTTTTCAGCCGTTGACTGCAATGAGAGCTCCTTTGTCCTGCCATGTAAGGTGGGTGATGGATGTACTGAGCTGACGGAGCTAATACTCGCGCGAGATACCTATATAGCCATTCCCAATGCCATGCAGGATGACTGGTACCCCTTCGGGAAACACTGCAAGCTTAAGAATATCCATGTTTATAGCTTCAGGAAGGCCCAGGAGCGCCCCGTGTTCCACTGGGGTAACGGTGGTACGGTGAAGCCTAATATCTATGTGCTCCGCAACGGCCTGGGGGCTGATGCACCCGCACCCACAGATAACTTATGCGCCGGTGACCAGTACACCACAGTCAAGCCCATCTACTACTACGAGAGCGTGCGTCCTGCACTGTCATATTCCACCGGTAACGCCACTTTCTATATCCCCGGCGGAGCCATGGAGTTCTTCAGCGAGGCTCTTGACGCCGGCGCATATGTGGAAGAATTCTACCGTTTCAACCCCGGAACCGAGCCTGACGGCAGTCTGAGTGTGGCGCTGAAAGTGGTGTTCCCTGATATGGTAAAATTAGAGTCCATGAAGGTTAACGGGCAGATCTTTACTAATCTTCCTGACAACAATAACAAAGTTTACACCGGTATCCCGGCTCAGTATGTGACGGCCATAGAGATGAATTACACCGTCTTTGGGGTTCCTTTTACTACCACTTATTCAGAGGGGGATTTCAATAGTGTGGATATGGCTGTAGCTGACAAAGACACAATGCCGGAGGTATATTATGACCTCCAGGGACGCCCTGTGGTCAGGCCGGTGGCAGGTAATCTTTATCTTAAACGCAGAGGAAACAATACGGTAAAAGAAGTTATGAGGTAAGTTAATATCTGTAGGACAAAACACACATCAGCGTGAGCGGTCCGGATGCCCCAGGGGGTAAACGGGCCGCTTTTTCATTCCTCAGAGAGCTGCCATAATAAAGAAACAGAGAGCAAAGACAGACATAAGCATGGCTGTGCAGCCCAGCAGGGGTGTTAGTTCCGCTCCGGAGCGTTGTGACATGACACGGGCTATGGTGAGCGCTGCAAGCAGATAAGCCGCCGGCAGGAGCAGGACAGCAGCTGAGGAAAATACATTCAGGAATGAAAACGCGGTGAGAGCGGCTGCGGCAAGGGCATTGAGGGCATAGAGACGCGGCATGTGGCGGGCACCCATAATGACAGAGAGAGTATGCTTGTTCACGGCACGGTCCTCTTCTGTATCGCGGAAATTGTTAACAATCAGGACATTGGCACCCATGAACCCAATGGCCAGCGATCCGGCTGCCACATTCCAGCTCCACGGACAGCCACAGAGCCAGGCGGTGAGGTTCACAGGCACCAGTCCGAAGAAGAAAATTACAGCCACCTCTCCCAAGCCGTGGTGCGAAAGCGGAAAGGGGCCGGTGCTATAAGCTAACAGGCCTACAGCTACGACCAGGCCCACCAGGATGAGCCACCATGGTCCGTAAAAGAGCAGACAGAGGCCAACAGCAGCGGCCAGAGCTATGGTGCCGTAAGTGGCTGAGAGCATGGCGGCCGGTGTAATATCGCCTTCTGTGACTCCTCGGCGGGGTCCCGTGCGGCCGGGGCG
Source organism: uncultured Porphyromonadaceae bacterium (assembly GCA_947175205.1). Classification (GTDB taxonomy): domain Bacteria; phylum Bacteroidota; class Bacteroidia; order Bacteroidales; family Muribaculaceae; genus CAG-873. The sequence goes on from CAMWLS010000016.1 coordinate 28,017, forward strand.
GTCCAGACCGTTGCGGAAGTCATAATACTCATTTGCAAAATTAGAGGCAATCTGTGCCAGGAGAGCAAATATAAGACACAGAATGGCCGGAATCAGGCTAAAGCCACCGGCTGCAATGGCGTAGGCTATGCCTGTGATGACTCCGGCAACAGAAACCGGAAGAGTGCGCAGACGTAAGGCTTCAAGCCATGCGCTGAAGTGTGAGGGTGATGTCATAGCGTTAAACGGGAAGTTCAATACGGAAAACTGTTCCTTCACCCGGTGCTGAGTGGCGCACATAAATGCGGCCGTGATGATACTGCTGCACTATGCGCCTTGCCAGTGTCAGTCCCAGTCCCCAGCCGCGTTTCTTGGTGGTGAAACCTGGGTTGAAGATGCGTTTCTGGTTCTTGCGGGGAATTCCTTTTCCGGTGTCAGTTACGTCAATGTATATGCCCTTTCCCTGCTGGATGCCAGTGGTGACAGTAATGCTTCCTGAGCCGTCCATGGCGTCCACCGCGTTTTTTATCAAATTTTCCAGCACCCACTGGAACAGTGGCGGAGAACAGTTTATGACTGTGTCAGGGGGCGTGTCCGGGATGAAAGAGAGGCTGATGCGTCCTGAAATGCGGACGCTCATGTACTGTACAGCGCTTTCTATGATAGAGTTCAGGGGAGTAGACTCCAGTGTTGGGTCAGAGCCTATCTTGCTGAAGCGTGAGGCAATGGTGCTGAGGCGCGTTACATCCTTGTTCATTTCTTCTACAGTGGTGCTGTCCACGCCCATATCAGGGAGTATTTCCAGCCATGCCATCAGTGAGGATATTGGTGTTCCCAGCTGATGAGCGGTTTCCTTGGAGAGTCCCACCCATACCTTGTTTTGTTCAGCTTTTTTTGTGGATAGAACGGCAAAGTAAACTACTGCTATGAATGCGAGCATCACCACCAGCTGGATGTAAGGGAAGTAATTCAGGCGTTTGAGAAGTGTGGAGTCCTCATAATAAAGGTGCTGTGAGCTGTGCTCATCAATGGGGATGTGGATGACATTTGAGGTGTGTTTGAGTGCCTGCAGGCGGCGGGTGAGGAATTTCTCGTTCTCCGGGGAGAGTACTGTGATATTGGCAGAGTCCACCGGTTCCGGAAGCTGGAAATTTCTGTGCTGGAGGATGTTGCCCTCATCGTCAGTGAGCAGGACGGGGATATTGGTATTGCTCTCCAGTATGGACAAGGGGAAACTAATGTCCGGCATGTCCCAGGAGTCACCTTCACCGCTGCTGACTTTTATGATTTCCTTGGTTGCGTCAGCCCATATCTGCATACGGGCGCGTTCCTGCGCGGCCAGGTCTTTTACCAGTCCGTCAGTAATGTATAGGAACATGGCCACCACGGCAGCGGTGGAAATCAGAAAGAGCGCGCGCCCATGGCGGCGTATGTCAAGATTGAGTTTCAAAGTGGATAATGATGGGGGGGGAGGGTTGTAGGAGTCTGTTCAGGCCAGCTTCATGAGAGTGCGGTAAGTGTCAAATGCGGTCTTTATACGGTCAGAGGAAACACTGCAGTCAATGACCGGCTCACCCACCCGGCGGAGGAGTGTGAAGTTAATGTCATCCGGGGATGTGTTTTTCTTGTCATTGCGCATGAAGTCTATGAGTTTGTCATATATCTGAGGTATAATGTCAAAGGCTCCGTAGTTTGTGAGGACATAGTCAGCCAGTTTCTTTACAATGCCATCATCCAGTCCCAACTCCATCTGAGAGAGAATGAGTTCCAGCACCAGTCCCCATGCCACTGCATATCCATGAGGCTCCGGAGAAAGGACTTCCATACCGTATGCCTCAATGGCGTGGGCCATGGTGTGACCCAGATTGAGAGCGTGGCGCAGGTTCCGGTCAGTGAAGTCCTGGCGGACGTAGCGGGCCTTAATCATGACGCTGTCTTCCAGCACTTTCATGAGTGCCTCACTGTTAAACCGGGGATATACCACGCTGAAGGACAGGAGCTCATCCAGCGTTTCCGTGCTGTCCAGGAGTCCGTGTTTAATGAGTTCAGCGTAGCCAGAGAGGAGTTGCTGCTGTGGCAGGGTGTTAAAGAACATGGTGGAGACAATGACGGCCTCCGGCTCATTAAAGACTCCTATCTGGTTTTTTATTCCATTAAAGTTTATGGCTGTCTTACCGCCCACAGATGCGTCTACGGCAGCCAGGAGTGTGGTGGGGATGTTGATGACCTTTATTCCTCGCTTATAGGTGGCGGCTGCAAGACCGCCGAGATCGCTGACAAGGCCACCGCCCACGTTGATGAGGACGCTGTTGCGTGAGGCGTTGCTGTCACTGAGCTGTTTCCATATGGCGGACAGAGCTTCAAGATTCTTATTCATGTCACCGGCCTTGGTGATAATGGCGGTGGCCTTAGCCACAGCAGAAGACTGAGCCTGCAGGAGGGGCATGACAAATGCCTGTGTGTTAACGTCCATAAGGACATAAACGGGAGGGTTTCCTAACTGTTCCACCATGCTGTCTATGGCCTCGGGAACGTGGTTTGTGAATACTATGCGGGGAGCCACTATAGAGGGCTGCTGTGTCTGGGAGCTGTTGGTTTCCATGATGTGCGTTTGTCAGTTTTGATGGTTGTTCATAGAGTATAACAAATCAGGGAGGGATTGTTTACACTCCGGCATGGAATTAAAGACAATGTCAGCGCCGGCGTCAGCCAGTGCCTGCTTCTTTATGGGCCCGGTGACCACGGCAATGGTAAAGGCTCCGGAGGCGGCTGCGGCCTGTACTCCCAGAGGGGCGTTCTCTACGGCAATGGCCTGCCAGGGACAGACGGAAGCCTTGCTCATGCCCATAAGGAAGGGTTCAGGATGCGGCTTGCCTTGGCTGACGTCAAGAGCTGTTACACGCATGCTGTCAGGGAAAGCCCCGTTGAAGTCAGAATTCACTTTTTCAAGCAGTGACAGCTGCCCTGAGCCGGTGACAAGGACTGTATTTATTCCATGACTGCGGAAAATGTCCACCATCTCAAGGGCGCCGGGCATGAGGGGCGCGGCAGGTTGCGCCGCAAAAAATTCTGATTTGCGTGCGTACAGCTCTTTTTTCTCCTGTTCTGTGGCGTGTCTGCCGCGGCAGCGGAGAAAGAGGCGATCAATGGTGGCGGCCCCGGTCATGCCTTCAGACATGAAAATTTCTTCTTCTGAGCACTGAAGATGGTTTTCAGCGCACATGGCCATCCAGGCGCGAGCGTGACGTGGCATGCTGTCATAGAGTGTGCCGTCCATGTCAATGAGAGCGGCAGCGGGTGCCAGGCGCTTATAACCGGTGCGTTGGAGATAAGCAGACACGGCTTTATGGAATATGTGATTCATGTGCATGGCTTTTCTCTGAGAAGGGGTGTTTCTTTGAATATCACCGCTGAGGTCTCAGCCGGTTTGTGTGAAGATTTTTTCTTTTTCTCCGGTTCCCTGGGGGTGTCCGTTGCGGCGGGAAGGGGCTCAGGGATGAGTCCTTCCTTGATGAGTGCCAGTGAGTCAGCATGGGTCAGCGAATCTGTTTCAAGGTCAATAGCTGCTGCTGTGGGGCGTGTGTTTAAAGTCAGATGGTTAAAGCGGGAGTTGCGGACGCCCCTGCTGAAGACTTTCTCTATCTGGTCAATGAGGTTAATGCGTGTTGTGTCAGCAATGCGGGTGTGCGCCAGGGCATTTTTTTCATTGAAGCGTGAGCGGCCCAGGCGTATCTTGTGGTGCTCAGGATTTCCCTTTATGTTTATGCCGAATTTGAAGGGTATGGGAGACTTGAGTACGGCTATGTGGTAGTCAAAGTTCATATTGAGGTCATTGTAACCCTGGACTCCGAGGCGGTAACGGTCAATGTCAAAGATGAATGGGAAGACGTGAAGGACATCATCCTGCACCATCAGCTGGACGCTCATGTGGTCAATGACGTTGCGGTTCTTGTCCTTGAACATGAGCCATTTGCCAATGATGCGGTAAGTCTCCGGATCAATAAAGACCAGTTTGTTTCCTTCCAGACGTACCACGGCGTGAAGGGTGGGCATGTTGAAGTCCATGTTGGGTTTGAGGTCCACGGTGGCAGCAATGTCAGCGTCAATGATGCCTTCAAAGCCGCGCATCAGGGGCATCACGGAGTCAATGGCGGGTACCAGATGCAGGAAGCGCTCAATGTTAAAGTCATTTACCTGCATGCCGAAACCAAAGCGGAGGTCTGTGGGGTCAGGTGCGGCGTAAAGTGCTGAGAGTGTGAGGTCTCCCAGCTCAGTGGAGCCCCGGAGATTATGGAGATTCAGGGCCCCGTCAAAAATGAGGAGGTCTCCGCTGAAGTCATGGAGGGCTATGTCAGAGTAGAGGATGTTGGAGGCGCGGGCCTTTATTTCCACATCCACGTTGAGGGGTATCAGGAGTGGAGCGCTGTTGTCAGGGGCATTTTCCACATAGCGTCCTATTTTTTCATCAAGTTCATCCTCAGAGGCTCCTTCTGTGATGCTGAAGGTTTCCTTGTCCTTGCGCTGGGAGTAAGCGTTTCCGGCAAATGTGGCCGCGGCCAGCTGGTTTACGTCCACGGTGTCAGAAAGCAAGTCAAAGTGTACTCTCAGGGGCTGGCGTCCACTGCGTGAGGTAAAGGCGCGTTTCATATTGGTCACGCGTCCTGAGAGGAGAAAATCAGAGTGCCCGGCCTTATACTGGATGTCCTTGAGCACGAGGGAGTCATTGGTAAAGGCCACGTTAAAGTTCTTTATGCGGTTACGCAGGGGGAAGTATGGGGAGAACATGCCGGCACGCGATGCCTTGAGTGTTCCGGAGATTTCCCATTCCTTGAGTAAGCGGCGGAAACCGCGGCTTGCTCCCCAGTCAATTATTTCATTATCACCGCTGACCAGTTCAGGGTGTACGCGCGGATATCGCTTATGAGAGCGTCTGTGACGCTCCAGCGCAAGGATGTAAACGGAGTCACGGGGGATGTCAGGATAAATCCTTTTGAGAGAATCAGCGGTGTGGGAAATGGCTTTCTGACGCTCAGTGAGGGGCAGACGTTCCATGGTGGCGTCAATGTGCGGGTCACGCAGCAGCAGGCGTGTGTCACGTGTGCCTGCGCTGAGCTGTGATATGTCCATGTTCAGCTTAATGAGCGGCAGCCGTCTGTTGGAGGGGTTACGCTGAAGCACCAGGTAACCGGAGATGGCTTTTGAGACCATGCCGGCTGAGTCAGCTATGTCAATCACGGTGAGGCGTTCCAGTTTCAGTGTGGCACCCAGAGGAATGATACGTGATGTGTCAGCTCCGCGGCGCTTGTTGGAGGTTCCCACTCCCATGAAGAGGTCTGTTGCGTTTACTGCCACATCTCCGTGGAGGAAATTTATGGAGTCAATGGTAATGGAGGCGGTGAGAAGGCTGTCAGCCTTAATACCGGACTCTTTGTGGATAAATTTGTCAGCTGTACCGAAATGAAAGCGTGCTTTATGGATGTATGCCATATTTACAGTATCCGCTGAGAGCCAGTAAAGGCCCCGGGCTTCAATTTCACCCGTGACCTTTAGCTTGTGTATCCTGTCCGGTGTCAACATGGACGGGGAACCGTCCACGTCAACATTACCTTCCAGTTTTCCTGAGACATATCCGTCCAGCATTTTTTTTATGGGCGGCGGTAATTTTTCTAAATCTGAGGTACCTTCAATGTGTCCTTTGAAATGCGGGTCTGATACAGGATGTGTTAATGTTCCGTTCAGATTAAGGTCTGTGGCGTCTCCGCTCATGGTGGCGCCTCTTATGTTCACTGAGGCCGCATCAAGGTTATTTCCGCGAAGAGTGATTTCTACATCCGCGCTGACATCTGTAAGGCGGGTGTCCTCAAGACTTAGAGAGCAGGGTTCAATAACCGCTCTGGCTGTGGCATACGGGATGGTGTCCACGTCAATGACGTACGGGCGGTCAAAGGCCACATCCAGCTTTAGCTTACCGTCAGTCTCTATCCGTGGAATTTCAAAAGCTTCAAACACTTCTTCCGGAACCATGGCCAGTACCTGGCTGAAACTTATGGGGTCCATGCTCAGATTAACTGTGTTTAGGGTGAGGTTTTCAGCAAGGGTCATGGTGGTGTTTATGGTTCCTGACAGCAGACCCATAATGTTTATCTTGAAGTCTGACAGGCCCAGATGGCGCGGATGCTGAATGTCCCACTGAATGTTTCCGTTCACGCTGAAGGGTATTTTTTCAAGCGGTGAGCCTTCCATGAGCGGTGTGGATATGTTACCGCGCATATCAAAGGTGTACAGGGGTGCTCCGTTGCCGTCCAGCATAAGATTGTTGAAGTCAAGGGCTATTTCTGTACCGTCAACAGCGTTGAAGTAACGCATGGGCAGGGGGTCAGTAAGCTCAAAACGGTGTATGCGTATGCCGTATTCTGCCAGGTCATCAATGGTGAATGGCTTGGCATCGGGGTCAGAGGGGAATATGTCAAAGTTATTTACATCATCACTGTAAACCACTACGTTTATTCCGGGCTTATAAAGGTTTACGTCCCCCAGTTCTATGGTTCCGGCCATGAGTTTGGGGAGGTTAAGCGAGCCCTGGAGGCTCTTCATGGTCAGGAGTGTGTCTGCATATTCAGGCAGCATGAAGCGCTCATCTTCAGAAAGTTTGCTGAAAGCAGTGGAGGTGAGGCAAATGTCGTCCATGGTAAGGCTCAGAAAGGGGAAAGAGCCCTGCAGACCCAGCTGTACTCTGCCCACGGTGAAATTACTGTTAATAAGGTAATCATTGGCGGCACGCTGCACCAGGGGTGTGAGTCTGTCAGGATGGAGCATGCGCACCGTGGCCAGGAGGACGGCGCATGTGAACAGGAACACGGTGAATGCTGTCCACGCGCACGCGCGTAATATTCTGCGCCACAGCGGAAGCCTGGCTCTGGAAGCGGTTATAGTGGGTCCGGACTGTGAAGTCATGATGCGATGAATTAGTTATAAGCCTCAGGCTGAGCTTTATTATTATCAGTACGTGGCCTGACTGTTATATGAAAACACGCCTGACGGCGTTCATGTTTAATGTAGCAGCGATTTTCTTTATGCAGGTCATCCAGAATTTCAGTCAGGAGGGCCTTGAGGTCAGCAAAGGTACGGACTGTGGTGATGCTGTCACAGGCAAATTTGCTGTAACTGATGTCAAAGGTGGTTCCGTGCACGTGTGCTGACTCAGCAGATGCGTTACGGTTTACGCGTCTGAGCCTTCTGACTCCATCACCTGTGCGCAGTATGCTGGTGACGCGTGGCCTGTAAGCGCCTCCACCGCGGGCTGCAAGGGAGTCAGTGAACCTGCGCCCTATCTCGTGCAGGAGCTCTGCGGCCTCCGGAACCAGATAAGGGTGAGAGTGTTTTAGGGGCTCCACGTAATAGTGGGGACAGGATGCTATGCGCACCAGCGGCCTGTCTATTTCCCATATGGCCGAGTCTGAGGTCAGGGCTCCGGTACCTAAGGCGTATGCAGCCTCAAGGTGCATGCTGTTGGTGTCAGCAAAGTTCTTGGAGTAAGCGCCAACAAAGCGGGCCGGCAGACGCACTCCTCCTTCATCAGGAATGTCTTCCGGTTCCAGAATGAGGTCATATGGGTTTGAGGAGTAAACTATACTGTCATCAAGTATATCATCTAATGTGTGGGGCGCAAAGACTGATGCGCTGTCATAAATGGCGGCGTATCTGGTGTTTGGGGCCGGGGGGACAGGTGTATTACGGCTACGGGAGCAACTCAAGCCCAAAAGCATAACAGCCGGCAGCAGTATGATAAAATGGCGGAGATTCATCAACGTGTTTTTTCCTATGGCGGAATTCAGCGTAAAATTAGCAAAAAAACCTTATTTGAGCAAAAGTTGTTTATATAGGTGAGTAAAATACACACTGATTTTATTTTTCAATGCTATGATACACACTGCTGCTACCATCACCATACCACGTACTGAACAAGAGCGAAAAGAGAGTCTGACAAGGCTGTCCGGTAATCAGACTGAACCTGTTTTCAGGCCGATAACGGATGCGGACCTGCCGGCAATAAACCAGATGCTGCAACATTCCAGCACACGTACCTGTGACTATACCATAGGCGGCATATTCATGTGGATTAAATATTTTGGGTATGAATACTGCGTCCTTAACGACACACTGTTTATCAAGGGGCGAAGTGAAAACAACAGAGAGCTCACGGCATTCTCGCTCCCTATCGGGGCCATGCCCTTGGGCGAGGCCGTACGGCTGCTGCGCAATTATTGTGAGCGCCGCGGCATACCCCTGCTTTTCAGTGCCATCCCTGAAGATAAGGTTGATGCCCTGGCCGCTGAGACGGGTGGCAGGATAGAACCTCTGGAAGGATGGTCTGACTATCTGTATGACATAAAGGCCATGGCCACCTTCAGCGGCAAGAAGCTGTCTAAGAAGCGTAACCACGTAAACCGTTTTATCCAGGATAATCCTGACTACATATTCCGCCCCCTCACCCCTGAACTGATTCCAGAATTACAGCTCTTCTGTGCCGGGCGTGACCTGGAAGATAAGGCTGACGCTGAAATGGCGGCCTATGAGCTGGACCAGTGCATGAAGGTGCTCCGCAATTACAGCAGCTATCCTTTTGAAGGTGCGGTGTTATGTACTGGCTCGGGCGAGATATGCGCTTTTGCCATAGGGGAGGTGATAGGTGACACGCTCTATGTGCACATAGAGAAAATGAACCATGAGGTGGCAGGAGCAGGTGAGGCCATAGTTAATTTCTTTGCGGCATATATGCTGAATCGTCACCCGTCACTGCGTTTTGAGAACCGTGAGGAAGATATGGGTGATCCGGGTCTGAGATACGCCAAGGAAACTTACCGTCCCGTGGCGCTGCTGAACAAGTATAATGTCAGTTGCTGAGACTTCCCTTCTCTTTTTGCGGCGCGCACTCACGGCGGACTATGATTTCCCCCGTGCCTCTGCGGCCTTGAACTTATCAGGGCGCACGCGGCGGAGAACCTTGACAAACGTTTCCGGCAGCCGCACATTATAGAGGTCAAGGGCATCAGCAAAGAGTGGTGCTATCTGCTCATCAGTAAATCCGGCTATGCCGCAGCCTATGCGCGTGACATAAAAAGTGTTCTGGTCCCATTCAGTGGCCAGCCTGAGAAAACGGTCAACATAGGGCTTGATTTCATCCACAGAGGAAAACATGGTGGGGATGGCATAGGATTTTCCCTGAATGCCTTCTCCCTGCCCCATGACGGCGCCGAATTTCTCAACTGCCGTGCGCGCCGCCCCACTCATATGGAGGCCTTTCAGATTGCTCCCAAAGACAAAAATGTCATCTTCACCAAGCGCGGTGATATTCTCAGGAGTGTATTTTAGAGAGGGTTTATTTAACATCTACTTTAATGTTTATGGTGATTAAGGAAGATTACTGTCACGCTTGAATCCCATAAATTCTGCAACCGTTGGATTCTTGATATATTCCAAGGGGTCCGAGTCATTAAACGGTGCTTTAGTTGTCGGAAGCACTTTTTTGGGATGTTTTCTTTGTTCTGCAAGTCTGCGTTCGTAATAATAATCTGGCATATATCGGAAACAAATTCTTTAGGTAGATGTATTATTGCCTTTTCCATTACCCATGTTGTTGCTTTGTGTTTGAGTTCCAAATTTAAGAAATATAATTGTGAAAAGAACCATAAAGCAATCTTAAAGGTTATAAAATAAAGGCGGACTTAATTTATGCCTTATCATTCCATCTCCATTACATGAGAAAGTCCATCATCATATTATTAGGCGCTGTTCTTGGCATCTCAATTAGTGCGAGTGCCGTAGAGGATACAGTGGCTGTTTATTTTCATCAGTCAAAAATAAATTTTGATTCAGAATATTATAATAATCAAAAGCGTCTGGACAGTGTTCTGACGCAGATGCAGGACATGCGCGGCCAAGACGGCCGGCGCAGGATTCGTGCCATATCCGTCTCAGGTACGGCTTCTCCGGAGGGTTCTTTGGAATTTAACCGTTACCTTTCAGAGCGGAGAGCGCAGGTGATTCTGGATAAATTCAGGACTCAGATTTCTGTAAGTGACAGTGTACGCCCTCAGATAGTGTATCTGGGACGTGACTGGCAGGGGCTGATGAACAGTGTAGCCGGTGACAGCCTGCTGCCTTACCGGACGGATGTAATAAATATTATTGGGGAGGCGGTCAACGGCGGAGAGGATAACAGTGTGCTCAGAGAGTTGAAGAGGCTTCACGGTGGGGTTCCATATGGCTATATGTACAGACGCTATTTCCCTGTGTTGCGCGTGTCACGCCTGACGGTGGAATATGCCCCTGAGTTTACTCCGGTGCCCGCTGTAAATTATAATATCTCAGGGGCGACCTGCGTGGTACCCGGTACCCCTGAGTCAGTGGACCGTCCCGGCGATGTACGCAGATGTAAGCCTTTTTATATGGGTCTGAAGACTAATATGCTGTACGATGCACTGTTGCTGCCCAACATAGGCGCTGAGTTTTATGTGGGAAAAGGCTGGAGTGTTACCGCTGACTGGCTGTACGGCTGGTGGGATAATGACAGGACGCATTATTACTGGCGCGCATACGGCGGTAATGTGGGCGTGCGCAAGTGGCTGGGAAAACGCGCGGCTGAAAAACCTCTTACCGGTCACCATATAGGCATTTTCGGGGGCATAGTGACCTATGACTTTGAGCTGGGAGGCACCGGCTATATGGGCGGTATACCCGGTGGTACTCTCTGGGACCGCTGTAATTATATGGGTGGCATAGAATACGGTTATTCTCTGCCGGTGGCAAGACGTCTGAATATAGATTTCAGCATAGGCGTGGGTTACCTGGGAGGCAAGTATTACAAGTATGTTCCCAAAGACGGTTTCTATGAGTGGCGCTCCACGCATAAACTGAACTGGGTGGGCCCTATAAAGGCTGAGGTGGCGCTGGTGTGGCTCATTGGCTGTGACAATTATAACAGGGGAGGCCGCAGATGAAAAAGCTAAGAAATATTTTAGGATGTGTGTTGCTGCTGACTCTTACGGCATGTCACCACAAGGATTTATATATGCCCGGGGGTGCGGTATCGCGTCTTGAGGTGGTTTTTGACTGGCGGTATGCCCCGGAGGCTGACGCCGCGTCCATGGCTCTGTATATGTATGAGCAGGATGGAACGGCCCCGCTACGTTTTATATTCAGTAACCCTAACGGCGGTGAGATAAAGGCTCCTATGGGATGTCACCACCTGATTTTCCTGAACTCTGATAATACTTACTGGCTTAAGATGCGTGGGAATGAAAATGTGGAGACCATGGAGGTCTATACCGGAGATGCCGGTGAAATGTCAGCTCAGAACCTGGAGTCAGCTTCAGTACCGCGTGTGCGTGGCACGGAGGATGAGCGTCTGGCTACAACCCCCGGAATGCTGTGGGGTGGCCGCGCCAATGATGTGAGGATAACGCCGCACACCGGAACCAGTACCATAACTCTTTATCCGCGTGAGGTGGTGTGCCATTATACTGTGGATGTCCTGGATGTGGAGAACCTTGATGGTGTGGGCGGCTCTGTCATAGACGCTACACTGTCAGGTATGGCAGAGGGTTACAGCTACGGAAAGGAGACGGCCACTGATGTGCCGGTTACCATGACATTTGAGCTGGAAGCAAATGAGGCTCAGAGGCAGCTTCACGGGGAGTTTCTGACTTTTGGGGAGTGTGTACGCACCACCGTGCCTCATTACCTGACGGTGTACCTGATTATGTCAGACGGCAGCCGTTGGTGGTACAGCTATGATGTCACAGACCAGGTGTCAACGGCGCCGGATCCGCGCCATGTGCATATAGTGGTCAGGGGCTTGCCTCTGCCTGAACCTCCCTCAGATGGCGAGGCCGGCCTTGTACCTAATGTTAATGACTGGCAGACAGTGACCATTGGGCTGCAAATGTGATTTCTCTGACAACCAAAAAAGCATTCAAACTGTTATAAAGTTATAAGAAAATCAAAAGAGTGGCACAGTCTTCAATGTAATATGCTGCTGAATAAATGGAATATATTAAACACAAAGATATTATGAAAAAGACACCGTTATTAGTAATTGCCGTTTCAGCGCTGGCACTGGCATCGTGTTCAGATGAGGAAACGCTGGGAGTAAAATCCTTCTCAGATAATGAAGGCATAACTTTCAGATCAGGTATGGCTTCACGTGCCACCGAGACCACGAACGCAAATCTGAGTTCCATCTATGTAACCGCCTTTGACGGTACCACTCCTTACTTTGAGAATGTAAATTATGTTAAGGGAGAGGACTCATATTTTACATCACCAGAAAAGTATGCGTGGCTGGAGAAAGACCGTACGCTTCAGTTCTTTGCTTACTCACCCTCAATGGATGAGCTGGGAGCTGACATAACCGCTGCCACAGGAAAGGCCGGTCTGACCCTTGAAAATTTCTCAGTACCTGAGGATATTGCGGATCAGGTGGATTTCATTACCGCCAATGCTTCCGGCTCGCGAAGCGCTAATGAGAGTACCGGTGTTGAGCTGACTTTTGACCACCGTCTGTCACAGATTGAGTTACAGGCCAAGTCAGATAACAAGACTTATACATACAAGGTTGTGGGTATGCGTATAGGTCGTCCTCAGTATATGGGTTCATTTGACTTTACCACCAATGAGTGGACTCTGGATGACTGGCATGACACTTACGTATACGAGAGCAGATGTGATGAGGTTACTCTGACCTCTACTCCTCAGTCCATCATGGGCCCGTCAGGAAACGCAATGCTTCTGCCTCAGAAGCTTACCCCGTGGCAACCGCTTAATGACCCGGATAATGTGGCCAGAGAAGCTTATCTGAGTGTGCTGGTACGTATCACACGTACTGATAACGGCTATCAGATGTATCCCTTCACAGGCGATACTCAGAAGGATGAGTCAGGCAATCTGCGTCAGTATGCATGGGCTTCAATTCCTCTGTCAGGAACTTGGGAGCAGGGCAAGAAATATGTTTATATCCTGGACTTCACTGACGGTGCCGGTACTGTTGACCCGGATGATCCCACTCCCGGCGAACCTGTGCTTGGCGGTGAGATAAAGTTTAAGGTAACTGTAAATGACTGGGTTGATACCCCCAATCCCACTCCGATGACTCCTACTGTTAAGTAATACCCTGACATATATTCAGCGCTCCCCGGTTACGGTTTAAACAGACTGTTTCCGGGGAGCGCCGGTTAATACCTAATTTTACAAACAATGTAATTGCCGGGGCGCAATATTATTTACCATAGGTACTCTTTCCCGCGGCGGAAGAGTCTCGGGGTTCTTAGGGCACCGGAAATGAGCAGCGGGAGCGCCCGGAAGAAATTGGCCCTTTTGGAGCGGTGAAGGCGTAAGGCCTTGAGTGGCAGGCGCAGTACGGCAGTCCATGGGTTGTATAGGGCAATAATGCATCCGGCAGCCCTAATGTTGGCGTCCGTGGGGTGTGCTTTGGAGCCGGTTGACGGGTGGTCGTGAACGCAGAGGGTAAGAGGAAAGAAGCGGCAGTGAAGGCCACGCTTTATGGCGGTGAGGAGGAAAGCTTCATCTTCGCCTCCGTGAAGTGAGGGAGAGGCCAGTCCCAACTCAGGATGAAAGCGCAGGGCACCGGCGGTCTTGCGGCGGATGGCCATCTCATAGGTGCTGACGCTGTAGTTGCGGGGCAGGTGGCTTTTTAGTTTTACGCTCTCCCGGGGGTAGGCTGTCTTACAGTCGTTTATGGATCTGAATGTAGCAAGGTCCACTTCAGGATGTTCCTCAAAGGTGGAAATTACATTTAAGAGGGCCTCAGGAGTGTATTTGAGGTCATCATCTGCAATGAGGATGATATCCGCAGTACAGAGCTCAAGGGAGTTGTTGCGGTTCAGGGACTGCCCGGTGGTGTCAAATCTGTGTATGAATATGTCCGGTCGGTGAGCCAGTGAATCGGGTACAGGCGTATTTTCATGGTTTTGCCATGATACTATGTAGCTGACGCCGGGGACCTGAGGAAGATTCTGGGAGGCAACGCGCCGGATGCCGCCGGGGCCGTGTGTGATGAGTGCAAGGTTCAGATTCATGGGGGGAGTGAGGGTTTGTCCCGGCACGGGCCGGTGTATGTTCCGGACAAAGGTCGGCAGAAAACTTGGAATCTGCAAATCAGTATGGGCCGCTGTTCTTCAATATTTTATCGCATTACAGTTGCAGGAGGTTGTGAGGGGCTGTATCGCTTATTTTATTATCTTTGTATGGCAGTTACAAAGTTCTTATTGCTATGGATTATCACTTAGGGCTGTGGGTTTACCAGTGGCGGGTGAAGCAGTGAAATGTAAATTGTGAATAGAGAATCAGTTATGAGACAGATGAGGAAAATTGGACGGCAGCGTGATGAAAAGTGGGCCCTGGAAGTTTTTGACCGTGCACCATATGTTACAGTGAGTATGGTGCGTCCGGACGGGAGTGCTTACGGACTTCCGCTCTCGCTGGTGCGTAAGGATGAATGGACGTTTTATTTTCATTGTGCCGCAGAGGGTGAGAAAATGGACTGTCTTCGCAAAAATGGGCGGGTTAGCCTGTCTGCTGTAAGCAGATGTCACCCGGCATTTGAAGAGGATAAGGGAAACTTTACGGAGCATTATCACTCAGCAGTGGCTGTGGGGCTGGCTGAGGAGGTAACGGATGAGGCTGAAAAAAGAGAGGCGCTGAAGTTGCTGTGTCAGCGCTTTCTGCCCCGGTATATGGACCATTTTGAGGAGGCTATAAACAGGAGCCAGGGGGTTACAACTGTGATGAGAATAAGTCTTGCGGAGCCAGCAGTGGGTAAGTGTAAGGACTGAGCCACAGCGAGCAAAAATATGTAACCGGAGACCGCCTCTGTTTTTTGGGCCATGCTGTTGGAGAAATGTTGAATGGTCCACAATGATTCATAAATCAAAAAAAATGAGAAAAATAAAAGAATAAAAACTTGCATAGTAAATACATTCTTTATACCTTTGCACAAGCAAATGCAAAATAGATGGCCCATAAAGCCACTAAGGTCTCATAGCTCAGTTGGTTAGAGCACCTGACTCATAATCAGGGAGTCCTAGGTTCAAGCCCTAGTGGGACCACAAGGTTGAGAAGACTGTGTCAGAGAAGGCG
>CAMWLS010000017.1 GCA_947175205.1 uncultured Porphyromonadaceae bacterium
CCCCCCCCCCCCCCCCCCCCCCCCCCCCCCCCCCCCCCCCCCGAATAAGCCTGGTAATCAAGAAGTTATCACAGGTGAGTTTTGGTGTCTATCTGGTACACATCTTTATCATTAGAGAAGTGGTGTGGAAGATTTCATTTCTGAATGGGATTGAAAATTATATTTTACAGACTGCGACTGTGGTAGCTTTGTCCTCAATTTTAACATTTGCGGTTTGCCTGGCAATCTCAAGATTCAGGATTGGCAAATATCTTATAGGATACACCGCAGTTAAGAGTGCGTCATCACAATGTTAATAGCGGTAGGGCCAATTATTTTTGGTGGTTAATAATAAAAGCTATAAATTTGTACCGTATTGTACGCTGAAGTATTCTCAGCGTACCTTTAACATTTAACGTCTTATCAGAAATGAGCATTCTCAAGAGGTTCTTTATAGCCACGCTGGGTACAATAACCGGAATCTGGATTACCATCCTGATGTTATTTATAGCCATAATCTTCCTTGTGGTGGGTATGGCCGGAAAGAGCAGTATTAAAACTGTTAATGATAACAGCGTACTTCACATAAAGCTCTCCGGAGCTATTGCAGAACGCTATACGTCACCGTCAATTCAGGAAATAATTTCAGACGGCGGACTTAATGAGAATCCCACACTCAGCGATATTATAACCGCTCTTGACCGTGCTGCTGAGGACAAGAACATTAAGGGCGTGTATCTGGAATGTGGCGGGGCAGCCCTGGGAATAGCTTCACGCGAGGAGCTGATAGAAGCCATAGGACGCTTCCGTAAGTCCGGAAAGAAAGTAGTGGCTTACGCTGATGCATACACACAGCTTGATTATCTGGTGGCAAGCGCTGCTGACCAGGTCCTTCTTAACCCTGTGGGGCATGTGGATATTCACGGCATTGGAATGACGGTTCCCTTTTTCAAGGGGCTGCTGGACAAGTTAGGTGTTGAAGTGCAGGTTATCAAGGTTGGGTCCTTCAAAAGTGCGGTTGAGCCATATATCATGACTGAGATGAGCGACTCCGCACGGCTTCAGTCTACCATTATGGTGGACTCCCTGTGGTCATATTACTCAGCCACCCTTGCTGCCAACAGGAGTCTGGCCCCTTCTGTACCCAACATGCTGGCTGACAGCCTGAGCATGTCATGGAGCCCTACACAGCTTGCGGATAACAAGGTAATAACAGCCACGGCGTACGGACGCAACGTGAAAACGGAACTGTGTAAGGCCATGGGAATAAAAGATAAGGATGACCTTAATCTTGTAACCCCCGCGGAGTATCTTCAGAGTGACCGCGTGGAGCTTCACAAGCCGTCTGAGAAACATATTGCCGTGGTTTATGCTGTTGGCGATATAGTGGATGAGGGAAATGAAGGAAAAGAAATTGTGGGGTCCAAGATGGTGGAACTGATTCAGCGCCTGGCGGATGATGATAAGGTTGCCGGAATGGTATTGCGTGTCAATTCACCCGGCGGCAGCGCCTTTGCATCAGAACAGATTTGGGAAGCCACGGAATATTTTAAGAGTAAAAAGAAGCCCGTCTATGTATCAATGGGTGACTACGCGGCCTCAGGAGGTTATTACATCAGCTGTAACGCTGACTATATATATGCTGACGCCACCACACTTACCGGTTCTATAGGCGTTTTCGGAATGATACCAAACTTTGGAGGTACTCTTACTGACAAGCTTGGTATAAGCTTCTCAAGAGTAAACTCAGGACCTAACGCTCAGTTTATAAGCGTAACAGAGCCCATGACTCCTGAGCAGAAAGACGCCATGCAGAGGAATGTGGAGAATACTTATGACCTGTTTACGAGCCGTGTGGCCGCAGGACGTAAAATGGAGCAGGCCCGTGTCAAGCAGATAGGTGAAGGGCGCGTATGGATAGGTTCATACGCTATAAAAATAGGCCTTGTTGATGCCATAGGGTCGCTCCACACCGCTATCAACGCTTTGGCCAAGAAAGCTGGCGTGGCTCCTACGGCATATGTCAATTATCCCGAGGACACTTCTTCTTTCCTGCGTGAATTTATGGCAGCAACCGCATCAGACGGCATTAAAGGCATATCACTGGACCAGCTCCAGCTGGACGCCAAAACCGTGGAGCACCTCATGTTTATTAACCGTCTGCGGACCATGAATCCCATCCAGGCACGTATGCCGGCGGTTGAAATGGAATAATTATCAGAGAATGGACGCACGTACAGTAATCTCCAAGTGTGTGCTCATGCCGGCCTCCTGGGCATATGGCATGGGGACGTATGTGCGTAACAAGCTATTTGATTTCCATATACTGAAGCAACACTCCTTTGATGTTCCCGTGATTGTGGTGGGAAATCTGTCAGTGGGAGGTACCGGCAAGACCCCCATGGTGGAGTATATCATAGAACACCTCAGACATACATATCATGTGGGTATGGTGAGCCGGGGTTACAAGCGCCACACCAAGGGTTTTGTAATGGCATCTTCAAAATCAACCCCGAGGGACATTGGAGATGAGGCATATCAGGTCTTTAATAAATTTGACGGTGATGTTCCGGTGGCTGTGTGTGAGGACCGCGTAAAGGGCATTCAGAAATTGCTGAGTATAGATCCGGATATCAACCTGATAATTCTGGATGATGCTTTCCAGCACAGGTACGTAAAACCCACTGTGGCAGTGGTGATTACGGAACACGCACGTCCGGTTTTTGAAGACCGTATGCTCCCTTACGGTCATCTGCGTGAGAGTGTCCATGGATTAAACCGCGCTCAGATAGTGGTTGTTTCCAAGTGCCCGGACAGCATGAAGCAGATAGATTACAGGATTTATTCTAAAAATCTGAATCTCTATCCCAGCCCCACTCAGGAGCTATTCTTCAGCAGACTTAACTACATGCCGCTTAAGCCTGTTTTCCCTAAGGCCGTGCAGCAGACGCCGTTCCTGGACTGGTTAAGTGACACTGATTCAATACTGGCTATAGCCGGAATAGGTAATCCGCGTCCGTTCATACGTTACCTCAAAGGCTTCCGACCCAAGGTAAAGGTGAATATTTATCCTGACCACCACAAGTTTACAAGACGTGATGTGGAACATATCAAGAAAAGATATGAATCCATGCGCGGCGGCAACAGAATTATTGTGACCACTGAGAAGGATGCAGTGCGTCTGGCTAATAATCCGTACTATCCTCACGAGCTCAAGGCTGTCACTTTTTATCTGCCTATAGAGGTGGATTTCATTCCTGAAGGTAATCCCGCCTCTTTTATAGAAGAGATTAAAAAGCGGCTGCGCTGATTCAGCATGTAATAAAAAATACTAACATATACTAACCAATAACCTGAATCTCCATGTTAGAGACCATTAAAAGCACCGCGGATTTTTTACGCGAAAAAATTAACGGCAGTCTGCCCACAGTAGGAATTATCTTAGGCACCGGACTTGGTTCTCTGGTTGACCTGATAGACAATAAGCAAGTTATACCATATAAAGAAATACCTTCATTTCCTGAGAGCACCGTGGAAGGTCACAGCGGGAATCTGATTATAGGAAACATAGGGCCCAAGCGCGTTATATGCATGCAGGGCCGTTTCCATTATTATGAAGGATATGACATGAAGCAGGTAACTTTTCCGGTGCGTGTAATGCGCGCGCTGGGTGTGGACACTCTTTTTGTGAGCAATGCTGCCGGCGGCATGAACAAGGAATTCAAGGTGGGCGATGTGATGATTATCACAGACCACATTAACCTGTTCCCTGAGAACCCGTTACGCGGCAAGAACTATAATGAACTGGGTGACCGTTTCCCGGCCATGACAGAGCCCTACTCCAAGGAACTGATAGCCAAGGCTGATGCTATAGGTACGGAAGAGAATATACGCCTGATGCACGGCGTTTACGTTGGTACCACCGGTCCCACATTTGAGACTCCGGCAGAGTATGAGTACTTCCGCATAATAGGCGGAGATGCCGTGGGCATGAGTACCGTTCCTGAGGTCATAGTGGCTAAACACGGCGGCATGAGAGTGTTTGGTGTGTCTGTAATCACGGACCTTGGTGGTAAGGATATTACTGATGTACCCACCCATGAGGAGGTGCAGAAGGCAGCTCAGGTGGCTCAGCCCGTTGTGGTTAAGTTAGTGGGCCGTCTGGTGGCTGAGTGCTGATTAGATTAAGCCTTTATGACACGAGCGGGTGTGGGAAACCTTATCCCCCACTCGCTTGTTACTAACAGAAAATCAAAAATTGTAACTGATGGCAACAGAAATATCAACCTTAGGAGAATTTGGTCTCATAGACCATATCACACGCAACATGGAGCTTAAGCATGAGTCATCTGTCAAAGGCGTGGGAGATGATGCAGCAGTATTGGAATATGGTGACACACAGATACTGGTTACCACTGACATGCTTCTGGAAAATGTTCACTTTGACCTGACTTATGTGCCACTCAAACATCTGGGGTATAAGTCAGCCGTGGTTAATTTTTCTGACATATATGCCATGAACGGCACTCCACGGCAGATTACCGTTTCTCTGGGTATTTCCCGCCGCTTTACCGTGGAGCACATAGAAGCTCTTTATGAGGGTATACGCCTGGCCTGTGAAATATACGGTGTGGATATAGTAGGGGGCGATACCTGTGCCTCAAATCAGGGGCTGGTCATATCCATAACCTGTATAGGTGATGCGCCTAAAGATAAGGTTGTGTACCGCAGCGGGGCCAAGGACACCAATCTGATATGCGTGAGCGGTGATTTAGGCGCGGCTTATATGGGCCTTCAGGTCCTGGAACGCGAGAAAGTGGCTTCTGCCGGGCAGCGGGATTTTGTTCCTGACTTTGCCGGAAAAGAATATCTGGTGGAGAGACAACTTAAGCCGGAAGCCCGCAAGGACATAGTCAAGGAATTACGTGAGGCAGGTATTGTACCCACTTCCATGATGGATATAAGTGACGGCCTGAGTTCAGAGCTTATGCATATATGCAAGGCAAGCCATGTGGGATGCCGCGTTTATGAGGACCGGATTCCCATAGATTATCAGACGGCTGTGATGGCTGAAGAACTTAATATGAATCTTGTGACCGCCGCACTTAACGGTGGTGAGGACTATGAACTCCTGTTCACCGTTCCACTGACTGACCGCGAAAAAATAGAAAAGCTTAAGGGTGTGAAAATGATAGGTTACATCACACCTGAGAATCTGGGCTGCGCACTGGTAACGCGCGATGGCGGTGAAATACCTCTGGTGGCTCAAGGCTGGAATCCGCTTAAAGAGCAGAATGTCACTGAGGCTACTGTAAGAACGGCAGCTGAAGATGCAGCAAAGGCGACTGAAGAAAATGCTGCAAAACCTGCCGATGATGACACGGTAGCTTCAGAAACAGCTGATACAGAGAATAAGAAATAAGTACCACTGTACGAGAATCCAATATTTATACTATGAAGGAAAAAGATGAACTGATAAACGATCTCCTCAAACTGGCCTTTGCTGAGGATGTGGGAGACGGTGACCATACAACTCTGAGCACCATTCCGGCTGATGAAACCGGAGTACAACAGCTGATAATTAAAGAAGAGGGTATTCTTGCAGGCGTGGACATGGCCCGCAGGGTATTTGAATTCTTTGACCCGTCACTGAAAATGACTGTCTTCCTTGAAGACGGCGCAAGGGTAAAACCAGGTGATGTTGCGTTCAAGGTTGAGGGTTCAGTGCGTTCCCTGCTGCAGACTGAGCGCACCATGCTCAATATCATGCAGCGAATGAGCGGAATAGCCACCACAACAGCACTTTATCAGAGCAAACTGGATGGGCTTAAAACCAAGGTTCTGGATACACGTAAGACCACTCCGGGCATGCGTATGCTGGAGAAGGAAGCTGTGAAGATAGGCGGAGGCACAAATCACCGCATAGGACTCTTTGACATGATACTGATAAAGGACAACCATGTGGATTTTGCAGGCGGTATTCCGCAGGCTGTCAAAGCTGCACGAGACTACTGCCACGCAAAAGGGAAGGACCTGAAGGTAGAGGTAGAGGTACGTAATACCGAGGAGATTCAGCAGGCCCTGGATGCCGGCGCAGATCGCATTATGCTGGATAATTTTACTCCTGAGCGCACAGCTGAAGCAGTAAAATATATACGTGCCAGCGCGCGTCCTGATGTGGAAATAGAATCATCAGGAGGCATCACTCTGGACACTCTGCGTGAATACGGAGAGTGTGGCGTGGACTTTATCTCAGTAGGAGCGCTGACTCACTCTGTGAAAGGTCTGGACATGAGCTTTAAAGCTGTCAAGGCTTAGGCACCGGGACCTCAGAAAGATTACTAACCACCAAGTGCGCTTTCCCGTGGAGTCTCTCTGCGGGAAGCGTGGTGGCAAGTGCAACCACAGCGCATCCGGCGGCATTTCCGGCTGAGAGGCCGGCCAGGGAGTCTTCATACACAATGCAGTCAGCAGGCTTACATCCAAGCCGTGCGGCAGCAAGCTGATAGCCTTCAGGATCCGGTTTAGAGCGGGTTACATCCTTATCCGTTATCACCACGTCAACTCTTTCTTTCAGTTGAGGCAGCTGAGTGAACAGGCGCTCCATTTTTTCAGGATTGCTGCTGGTGACAATGGCTTTTTTCCATCCCGCGCGGTCAAGGCGGTCAAAATAGTCCAACACTCCCTCAAATATCTCATATTGCATGCCGGCTTCAAAGGCTTTCAAATCAGCCACTACTTTGCGTCTGAGTTCCTCATCAGGATAATAAGTATCTAATATGCGACTAAGGGTATTACCCTTTATGACATGTGCAAAGTCCTCAATTCCGGTGGGATAACGGCGTTCAATTTCAGACCAGAAACGGGTGTACAGCGTTTCGCTGTCTATCAGTACACCGTCCAGGTCAAACAGAGCGGCATGTGGCTCTTCTGTGAGTAAGTTTTCCGGTAGTCTCATTTTTTTGAGTGCAAAAATAATACTTTTATCGGTATTGCGCGTTATAAAGATATTAACAAAAGTACATGACTCAAACCTCTACTTCATCAGAATCCCCGGGTAAAGCAATGTCTTCACCCACAGACTTGGGCACCAGATCCATAGGAAAGCTGCTGATGCAGTACTCTCTTCCGGCTATTATTGCCATGCTGGCCACTTCACTATATAATATTGTGGACAGTATCTTTATAGGCCGCGGCGTGGGAGCGCTGGCAATCTCAGGACTTGCCATAACCTTTCCGCTGATGAATCTGGTGGTGGCTTTCTGTACACTTGTTGCAGTGGGTGGCGCCACCATCAGCTCCATCTTTTTGGGGCAGAAGAATCTGAGTCGTGCCACGGATGTGGTGAATAATGTTTTTACTCTGTGCCTGATTCACTCAGTGATTTTCGGAGGACTCACATTGCTGTTTCTGGATGACATACTGTTTTTCTTCGGGGCTACGGAACAGACCATAGGTTATGCCCGGGAATTTATGAAGGTTATACTTTACGGCACTCCCATATCTTACGTCTTCATTGGGCTTAACAACATCATGCGTGCCACCGGATATCCGCGCAAGGCCATGATTTCAGCATTGCTGTCAGTGATTGTCAACGTCATTCTTGCTCCCATCTTCATATTCAAGCTTGACTGGGGTATCAGAGGAGCGGCCTTTGCCACTTTATGTGGCCAGTCATGCGCTCTAATTTGGGTGGTATATCACTTCATGAGCAAGAAAAGTTATGTACACTTCAATATCCATAACCGTTATCTGCAGTTGTCTCTGGTAAAGCGCATATATGCCATAGGCATGTCACCGTTTTTAATGAACTGCTGCGCATGCCTGGTGGTGGTTTTCCTGAACAAGTCTCTGTTAGATGTTGCAGGGCCGGACGGGAACCTGGCAGTGGGGGCATACGGCATAATAAACCGTACCACTATGTTCTTTGTGATGATAGTGTTTGGCGTCACTCAAGGCATGCAGCCCATATTAGGCTTCAACTATGGTGCCGGGAACTGGGAGCGTGTACGTAAGACACTGTACCGCGGTATACTGATAGGAGTATGTATCACCTTTGTAGGTTGGGTGCTCACGGAAACTGTTCCCAACAGCATAAGCCACCTGTTCACCACTGACCGCACCATGACAGATATTGCGCGGCGCGGCTTCCGGGTTTACTTCATAGCGTATCCGGTGGTAGGCGCACAGATTGTGATACAGAATTATTTCCAGTCCATAGGCCATCCCAAGCTGTCCATATTCCTTTCACTCACACGCCAGCTGATATTCCTGCTGCCCTTGCTGTGGATACTTCCCAATATCTTAGGGCTTGACGGAGTTTGGCTGAGTATGACGGGAAGCGATATTCTGGCATTCCTTCTGGCGGTCATAACCATGATAATAGCCAACAAAAAAATTTCCAAGCATTTCAAGAAAGTAGAAAATGTTGCATAAGATAAATCTGCGACTGACACCGCAGCAGGCAGCCGCCCCGGAAGATAAATTACGGCTGGTGGCCGCAGAGGCGCTGAAAATTAATCCTCACAGAATAGTTTATGTGCGTATAATACGGCGTTCTATAGATGCACGTCAGCGGAAGGTTATGGTGAATCTGACCCTTGAAGTGCATGTTGATCGTAAGGAGGACACTGCATATAAGGCGGAGCCTCTTAAGCCGGTGACAGAGAACGCCCCTGAATGTATTATTGTGGGGGCAGGACCGGCAGGACTGTTTGCAGCCATAGAACTTATCAGAAAAGGCGTGAAGCCCATAATACTGGAACGAGGCAAGGATGTGGACAGCCGCCGCAAGGATATGGCCAAAATCAGCCGCGAGGGTATTGTGGATGAAGATTCCAACTACTGTTTTGGAGAAGGCGGAGCCGGTGCATTCTCTGACGGCAAGCTTTACACACGTAGCAAAAAACGTGGAAATGTTGAGGATGTATTACGCATCCTGCACACTTACGGGGCTCAGGAATCAATTCTTATAGACGCTCATCCGCATATAGGCACAGACCGTCTGCCCGGAGTTATAAAGGCCATAAGAGAGGCTATAATTGCAGCCGGAGGACGGGTGCAGTTTAATACCCGAGTGACAGAACTTGTGATAGAAAACAATGAAGTGAAAGGTGTCAAATGTCTTAATGGGGAGATATTTCATGGCCCGGTGATTCTTGCCACCGGTCACTCCGCACGTGATATTTACCGCATGCTGGCTGAGAAAAGGGTGGAGATGCAACCCAAGGGCCTGGCCGTTGGTGTCAGACTGGAGCATCCGCAAGAACTTGTGGACCGCCTTCAGTACCATTCATCCAACGGCAGAGGCAAGTATCTTCCGGCAGCGGAATATTCCATGCTTACCCGCGTGGATGACCGTGCGGTGTATTCTTTCTGCATGTGTCCCGGAGGATTTATTATACCGGCGGCCAGCGCTCCGGGGCAGCTGGTGGTGAACGGCATGTCACCGTCCAACCGTGGTACACGGTGGGCTAACTCCGGAATGGTGGTGGAAATATTACCTGATGATGTACCAGATAAAATAAACGAGAGTCACCCTGAGCTGAAAATGATGTCTTTTCAGGAAAATATAGAAAAGATTTTTGCCGCCGCGGCCGGAGGTACTCAGAAAGCTCCGGCTCAGAGGATGACAGACTTTGTAATCGGAACTGCCTCCCGTTCTCTTCCTGAGAGCTCATATGCCCCGGGAATTTTCCCGGCAAGAATTGATATGCTGTTACCTGAGGGTGTGGCACAGCGTTTGCGCCGCGGCTTTATGGAGTTTAACAGAAAGCAACCAGGATTCCTAACCTCTGATGCGGTGCTGATAGGAGATGAGACGCGGACCTCTGCGCCTGTTCAGATAGTGCGGAATGCAGAAAATCTGCAGCACATCAGAATTAAAGGGCTTTACCCATGTGGCGAGGGGGCCGGATATGCCGGAGGCATTGTCTCCGCGGCCATAGACGGTATGAGATGTGCAGATGCGGCAGCAGAAATGCTCACCGGCTCAAATTAAACTATTTTAACAAGTCAAAGACACTGCCTTTCATTCAGACAATTTAATTTTGCAGAAACTAAGAATTGTAAAAGATGAGCCATTACTTTTATATTGATAATTCAGGTCAGCAGCAAGGCCCCATAGCTGCTGAGAACCTAATACAGTACGGCGTAACCCCCACCACTATGGTGTGGACAGAAGGAATGTCTGACTGGGCACCTGCTTCCAGTGTTGCAGAATTAACCACCATCTTCCGCCAGACTCCGCCTCCCGTAAGCGCGGCAAACTATAATATGACCACAAATGCTCAACCGGCTTATCAGCCCAACAACATGCAGCAGCCATACATGCCCAAACCTGAAAGCAACCTGGTATGGGCCATCCTGTCCACTCTTTTCTGCTGCCTGCCCACCGGTATTGCCGCCATAATCTTTGCCAGCAAGGTTGATTCCATGTGGGCGCAGGGTTACTATGATGAAGCCGTAAGATATTCACGCAAGGCGCGCAACTGGTCACTGATTGGTGCAATAGCTGCTGTGGTAGTTTCCTTGTTATACTTCCTGCTCATTATTATGGCCGTATCATTTGATGATTTGTAGGCCATCTGCTGAATGAACCGCACAATTCCACCTCAATATCATCCTCACACTCCGTGGTACAAGAAACGGAGTGTGAGGATAATAATTTTAAGCTTGTGTATCCTGGTCTTTGCAGTGGTTTACACCCTGTTTGATCCTTCAGGGTCAACATACTTCCCTAAATGTACCATGAAAGCCCTTACCGGCTGGGAATGTCCGGGGTGTGGAGTCCAGAGGGCGGTACACGCTTTGCTGACAGGCCATTTTTCAGCCGCCATCAGATTTAATCCCTTCCTTTTTCTGATTTTACCCTATGTATGCCTGACACTGACGGCTGGTACTATTAAGACCCCGGGGGCGCAGAAAGTGTATTCCGCCCTGACCTCCAAGACGGCATGCTATTCATACATAGTCCTCTACTTTGCGTGGTGGATTTTACGCAATACCCTTTTGAAAGGGATGTATTAGACCCCGTTCCCCAACTTTAGCAAATACTGGGGAACAGAGTCTCAGCCCTTATTAGACAGAAAGCTTCTCTGCTTAATATTCCCGCGATTGTAAATTACATACAGACACACAGCGGTCAGGCCCACGCTAAATAAAATGATTATCCAGTCAGTTCCCTGTACCGGCAGACCGGTGTCCTGGCTCAGAGGTTGCCCTGAGTGCGTCAGCGTCCATCTGTTAACTACAAAGACTATATTATTAAAAGCATGAGCCAAAACCGGGATCCACAGGCTGCGCGTCCATAACAGCAGATATCCGAAATAAGCGCCCAAAAGCAGACGTGGGATAAAGCCAAAGAACTGCAGGTGCATGGCACTGAAAACCACAGCCGCAGTCCAGACAGAGGCGTGCTTGCCCATACATCCGGTGGCCAGCAGACGCTGGAAACCGCCTCTGAAGAACAGTTCCTCCCCTACTCCGGCCAGAATACCTATAATGAGAATATTCATTATCAGGTCTCCAACAGTACTTCCTCCCTGCATGGCAGCAATAGTATTTTCCGCGCCGGTTTCCATGGCTCTCAGAGAATGTTCAAGCCCCGAAAGTGCCTCAGGAAAGCTCACTGAATTATTCAGATGGATAATAAGATTTAGGGCAGGAATGGCGGCTATAATAGCAAAGAAGCTCATCATCAAGGTATAAAAGCCCGGAGCACGGTCTATCTCAAGGAAGCGCGCGGGCAGGCGTGTTATCATAACTGCAGTTACCACCGGCGGCAAAATAAACTGAAAAACGCTCTGAAGTGTGGCTGCAATTCTCAGAATACGTGTATTTTCCATTCCAAAGTGGGCCAACAGGAAACCATTGGTTACCTGAACAATGACCCACATGAGCAATGCTATACACAGGAACAGGCACAATCTTGTTCCCGGTGTCAGAATGAGTTTAACGGTATTTGTCTTGATGCCGGTTTCCGGTTCAGAAATTTGTTTCATAGATAAAATGTTGCAGTAAGCGCCTGAAATTGAGTTGTAAGTATAGAATTATCCTTTTGCCTGATACTAAGTTGCTCCGTCACGCACTTTCCCGGAGACCTTCTGAACAGAATCAGCACGCGGTTGGGGGGGATGCCCGCACGTGGACTTACCCTGCATACACTATACGGATGAAAGCCGTGCAGCGTACCCTCAAAAATGATGTCATTCAACTGCTCAAATGGACTTACCAGAGCAACCGCTGTCTCTTTTGTATAAGGCCAGTATTTTATCACAGGGAACAGCGTATGGTAAGATAAGCTCTGCTGGTGGCGGGCGGTGTTACGTTTCTGACCGGGACAGTTCAGTGAATGTGCAAAATAAGGAGGGTTGCACACCACCAGGTCAACAGGCTCTTCAGGCTTATATTCCCTGAAATCACCGCACACCACACGTGTGCGCCCACCCCATGGAGAGTGCTCAAAATTACTTTTACAGTCCAGAGCGGCAGCAGGCTCAATTTCAAGAGCCGTTACTCTAAGAGCCGGGTTACGCTGCATAAGCATAAGCGATATTATACCGCTCCCTGTTCCAACATCCACAGCGTGATGCGCCGCGCTCAGAATATCATCCGGCAGCCACGCGCCAAGGAGCACAGCATCTGTGCCCACTTTCATGGCACAGTTTTCATCATTTACATGGAACTGCCTGAATGTAAAAGACATAATGCTTTATTACTGAGCGTAAAGCGGAATACAGCGCAGCAGGTATGCCTTTGCCTGCTCCCAGGGGATGTAAATATCCTCAACATTAGGAATCAGGGCCACCGGAGTTTCATTTAAGTCCGTACGCAGATAATACTTCCCTGACTTCTTGGCGCGGAAAAGAATCATCTGAAGATTTGCCGCCATGGGGACAACGTTAAAGTCACACCAGTGACGCGCCACAGTGTCAAAATAATTTGTCATATAATAGCACCCTTTAAGGCGCATCAGCGATAGCAGCGGCATAAGCGTTTCTGCATGGCCAAAACGGAGCTGTACCGCAGCACTCTCCGTTCCGGCAATAAAGGCGTCAGTAGTGTTTATCAGGTTCATCAGAAGCTGGGAGGCAATATCCGCCGGTATCATTGAGAGTGTGGTGGCGGTACGCTGCAGGTACTGACGCAGATTAAAACAGCTCCAGAGCGCGTTATATTCAGCCGGGGTGAAAAAGACTCCTGCGTCACAACTCATTCCCATGGCTTCAAGTCCGGCCAGCACATAATATTCTATGAGCGAGAGATTCTTTTTTTCAGACTCGCTGTCAAGGGCATATGAGTTACCGAGAGCGCGCACAATAGGGTCAGTGGGGCAGACATTGTCAAAAAATTCGTTATACACCGGTGCGGATTCATCCTCCTTACGCCAGTCAATATAAGCCTTGTCAACATCAAAAGGACGCATAAGCGCCGAGTTCATACGACCGGTGGAAGTGACAAACTCCATCTTGTTACTCATACGGTCCAGCTGATGTGTGAATGAGTACATACTCATCATTACTCTTGGAGAGTATGAGGATATGGCATTTACAACCACACCTTCAGCAAACACAGGCTTGAAGTTACGGTACATCCGCGATGCAATGGCACGCTGTTCAGCCATTCCCAGTGAATCAAGGGCGCCCCAGTTGTTGTTTGCGCGTCTGAGGACTTCTGTAGTTATGGCCATGAGTTTGCGCCCAACGGGGGTGATGGTACCCTGTTCCAACGCACTTTCAAGTGCCTGATGGAGTTTCTGCGTGTTTGAGGCTGATGCCGGGAAACGCGCTCCATGCCGTCCAACGTGATTAATGAATACCGGCTGCAGAGAGTCAGGATATGCCTCTGCGTTCTTGACGGTTGGATATGGGCGCAGCGAGCCTTGACACTCATCCCAGCTGTATAAAGTGGGGGCTCCTGCTGCCTGTGCCATTACAACGAATGAGCACAGTAAGGCGGATAGTGTAAGTAAGAATCCTTTTATTTTCATACGCGGATGTTCATCTGATTTATTCTTTAGCCAGACACTGGTTAAAGAGTTCATCTATTTCATGGTGGTGCACATGCTTGCCAATGACCACAATTTTATTCATGCGGTCACCGTACACGGGGTCCCAGGCACGTGCCAAGGCCGGCATCTGAGCCAAGAGCTGCTTGAGTTCCTCCTCAGGTGCAGCGGCATACCATAAGCCACACTCCCGGAGATTCTTCATAGGACCGGCCTGCTCAAAAAGCAGGGACATATCATGGTTATTAGAAAAATAAACCACCCCTTTTGCGCGGATGATATTTTCCGGCCAGCGCTGCGCCAACATGCGGTCAAACTTGTTAAAGTCAAAGGGGCGTCGGTTCTGATACACCACTGTGTTAATTCCATATTTATCAGTGTGGCAGTGACAGTGTTCCGGATGGTCGGGATTACAACAGCCACATTTATGGTCATGATGGTGACTGTCATGCTCATGGTGGTGATGTTCTTCATGCTCGTGATGAGGCTCATGGTGATGGTGCTCATGTTCTTCAACCTCATCACTGTGTTCATCATCCTCCCATCCTTCCAGGTGACGCACCCACGCGGCTGAGGTCGCTACTTTATTGAAGTCGTATAACTCTGTATCAAACAGACTTTTAACGTCAATATCAGCATAATCACATACCCTTATCTCAGCTTCCGGCTGGAGAGCCTTCACCACAGCCATAATTTCTGCGGCCTGCTCCTTAGTGACCTCAGATATCTTGTTTAAGATTAAAATATTGCAGAACTCTATCTGGTCAATTACAAGCTGTTCCAGCTGTCCGTCATCAGCATGTGATTTAAGCGCGTCGCCGCATCCGAACTCAGAAGCCATACGCAGGGCATCCACCACGCAGACAATAGCGTCCAAAACAGGCACAGGTGTACCGGGCTGCGCCATAGCCGGCATGGCCTCAATGGTGCGGGCCACGGATACTGGGTCAGAGAGTCCGCTGGCCTCTATTACGATATAATCAAAACGCCCTGTTTCAGCAATTGAGAAAAGCTGATTCATAAGGTCAGCCTGCAGGTTACAGCAAATACATCCGTTCTGCAGAGTAACCATCTCATCAGAGGAGCCCTGAACCAAGCCCTCCTTGCTGATGATTTCAGCATCAATATTTACCTCTCCTATATCATTGACAATCACAGCAATACGCTTACCGCTATGCGTGCGCAAAATATGGTTTACAAGAGTGGTTTTACCACTTCCAAGATAACCGGTCAGCAATAGTACCGGAATATATTCTGACTTATTCATATAGGCTACTCCTGATTAAAGGTCAAAATGTAAATACATTATTGTGCAAATTTAAACTATTTATCCCTGCTCTCATAACAAAAAAATGTTAATCTCCCCGGAATTAGGCCTATAATACCTCAAAACTAAGCAACAGACCTTAGATGGTTAAAAAATAGCAAGAGAACATAGTGGATAATCAGAATATTTTTTGTATCTTTGCGCGTGGTTTTGGCTTTATGCCAGAATCCACAAGCTAACACTTTGAATACAAACAAGTTAAGCATGATCAATATAACTTTTCCAGATAACTCAGTAAAGCAGTTTGAGGCAGGCGTCACCCCACTTCAGATTGCGGAATCCATAAGTTCACGTCTGGCTCAGGACGTTTTAGCTGCTTCTGTCAATGGACAGGAATGGGATTTAACACGCCCCATCACAGAAGATGCGGCTATAAAACTTTTCAAGTGGGAAGACACAGAGGGCAAGCACGCTTTCTGGCACAGTTCAGCTCATCTGCTGGCTGAGGCCCTGCAGGAACTTTACCCCGGTGTTAAGTTCGGCATAGGTCCGGCAATTGAAAACGGCTTCTACTACGACATTGACCCCGGAGAGCACAAACTCACAGATGAGGACTTTGCCAAGATTGAGAAGAAAATGCTGGAACTGGCCCAGCAGAAACAGGATATTGTACGTAAGGACATCAGTAAGGCTGACGCCCTGAAAATGTTCGGTGACCGTGGCGAGACTTATAAATGTGAGCTTATCTCTGAATTAGAGGACGGCCACATAACCACATATACTCAGGGATCATTCACTGACCTTTGCCGTGGCCCGCATATCCCCACCACTGCTCCCATCAAGGCAGTAAAAATAACCTCTCTTGCAGGCGCTTACTGGCGCGGCGATGAGAAGCGCAACCAGCTGGTACGCGTTTACGGCATCAGCTTCCCCAAGAAAAAAATGCTGGATGAATATCTGGCAATGCTGGAAGAAGCCAAGAAGCGTGACCATCGTAAACTGGGAAAGGAGATGGAACTGTTTACATTCTCTCAGAATGTGGGCGCCGGACTTCCCCTCTGGTTACCCAAGGGAGCCGCTCTCAGAGAGCGTCTGGAGCAGTTCCTGCGCAAGATACAGAAGCAGTACGGATACCTGCAGGTTATCACCCCCCATATCGGCAACAAGAACCTGTATGTAACCTCAGGACATTACGCCAAGTATGGCAAGGATTCTTTCCAGCCCATACATACTCCCGAGGAAGGTGAAGAGTATCTGCTCAAACCCATGAACTGCCCTCACCACTGCGAGATATTCAGAGCCGCACCGCGCTCGTACCGTGACCTTCCCATGCGCCTTGCCGAATTCGGTACCGTTTACCGTTATGAGCAGAGCGGTGAGCTGCATGGTCTGACCCGCGTACGTGGCTTTACGCAGGATGACGCACACATTTACTGCGCCCCTGATCAGATAAAAGAGGAATTCCTTAAGGTGATGGATATTATTTTCTACATCTTCAAGGCTCTGAAATTTGATAATTTTGAGGCTCAGATTTCACTCAGAGACCCCAATAACAAGCAGAAATATATAGGTTCTGATGAGAACTGGCATCTTGCTGAGCAGGCTATCATTGAGGCTTGCGCAGAGAAGGGGCTGAACGCACGCACAGAACTGGGAGAAGCAGCCTTCTACGGACCCAAGCTTGACTTCATGGTAAAAGACGCCATAGGCCGCCGCTGGCAGTTAGGAACCATTCAGGTGGACTATAATCTTCCTGAGCGCTTCCAGCTGGAATACACCGGTGCTGACAACCAGAAACACCGTCCGGTTATGATTCACCGTGCGCCTTTCGGCTCAATGGAGCGCTTTGTAGCCGTCCTTCTGGAGCACACCGCAGGTAAATTCCCCTTATGGCTGGCACCTGACCAGGCGGTTATATTACCCATAAGCGAGAAGTTTAATGATTACGCTTATGAGGTTATGAAAGAGCTTAACCGCAATGACATCCGTGCCATTGTGGATGACCGGAACGAGAAAATCGGTAAAAAAATACGTGACAACGAGCTAAAGCGCATACCCTACCTGCTCATTGTAGGAGAAAAAGAAGCAGAAAATGCAGAAGTTTCAGTAAGAAAACAGGGTGAAGGTGATAAAGGTACAATGAAAATTGCTAACTTTGTGGCGCAAATAACTGACGAAGTCAACAAAATGACAAATCAATAATCCCCCTGAATGGAGAAAAAGCCCTTTAATCCCGCTTCGCGTCCGGCCCGTCCGGCAGGAGCACCGCGCCCCGTGGCGCCCCGTGGTAACGGCAGAAGAGGAGTTCCTGACCGTAATGCCAAAGACCCTAATGCCATCAATGAGCACATACGTGCCCGTGAGGTGCGTCTGGTGGGTGACAATGTCACCCCCGGTATTTACTCTATTCAGGAAGCTCTAAGAATAGCCGAGGAGCAGGAACTGGACCTGGTGGAAATCTCACCCACCGCTGAACCGCCCGTGTGCAAAGTGCTGGATTATCAGAAATATCTATACCAGCAGAAGAAGAAAGCTAAGGAAATCAAGGCCAAAGCTACAAAGGTGGTGGTTAAGGAAATCCGCTTCGGACCCCAGACTGATGATCATGATTATAACTTCAAGCTTAAGCATGCCATCAGTTTCCTTCAGGAAGGAGCCAAGGTCAAGGCCTATGTGTTTTTCAAAGGACGCTCCATACTGTTCAAGGAGCAGGGAGAAGTCCTTCTCCTGAGATTTGCCAACGACCTGGAAGAATACGGAAAGGTTGAGCAGATGCCACTTCTGGAAGGCAAGCGTATGATTATCATGCTTACCCCCAAGAAGAAGTAACACAACAGAAAATGAAGCATCACGCGATGATGTCATCATATATTTTACGAATTAATAAATTAACAAAAAACAATGCCTAAGATTAAGACTAACTCCGGTGCCAAAAAGAGGTTCGCCCTTACCGGATCAGGAAAAATCAAAAGAAAACATGCCTTCAAAAGTCACATCCTGACCAAGAAGACTAAGAAACAGAAACGTAACCTTACTCACTTCGGCACCGTTGCCAAGGTTGATGTAGCCGGCGTAAAGGCACTGCTTGCCATGAAGTAAGCCGCCGATATAAGTTTCAGGTTTCCTTAATTCGTGATTTATCTTTATTTATTAACCGGATGTACAGCCTCAAAGAGCTTTTCACACTGCCGCTGACATCCAAACAACATTAAAGAACAATGCCAAGATCAGTCAACCACGTGGCTTCACGTGCTCGTCGCAAAAAAATCCTTAAGCTTACACGCGGTTATTATGGTTGCCGCCGCAACGTATGGACCGTAGCTAAGAACACATGGGAAAAAGGTTTAACTTACGCTTACCGTGATCGCAAGAACAAGAAGCGTAATTTCCGTGCTCTGTGGATTCAGCGTATTAACGCTGCCGCACGCCTGGAGGACCTCAGCTACAGCAAGCTCATGGGTCTCATCCACAAGAGCGGTATAGAAATAAACCGTAAGGTGCTGGCAGACCTCGCCATGAACAACCCCGCAGCTTTCAAGGCTGTTGTTGAAAAGGTGAAGAACGCATAATCATCCCCTGAACGGTAAAGAAAAACGGGAAACAGACTCCGATGTCTGTTTCCCGTTTTTTTTAGAGCCCGTTCACCAATATTTGTTAACGCTGAGGGACGGGGTATAAGAAAGCTGAACTATATAATATTGTCACAAGCGCAATGCATGATGAAATTAAGGGATTAGTGCTGACGGATGGGAATTTTTTACTAATTTTGGGGGCGTTTTATGCACTATACATACAGCATGTCAAATTCTCAAGATAAATCGTCTTCCGTGAAGACTTCATTCCATATAGGTCATATTGACATAAATCCCTCTGCATTTGAGGCTAAACCGGCAACGGACGGGCTTCCACTGTTAGTAACCCGGAATCTTGTCCTGTTCCCGGGAGTATCACTCCCTTTGGTTCTGGTGCGTGATGACTCTCTTTTTCTGGCTCGTGAGGCAGAGCGGCTTCACATACCCGTGGGTGTGGTGAATCAGCTTAATCAGGACAATGAGGAAGTGACTTCTCTGTCTGAGGTTTTTGATTACGGTGTCTTTGCGCATGTAGTGAAAGTCCTGGAGATGCCTGATGACACTCATCTGGCACTTCTTAAGGCCGGGACACGTTTCAGAATTACCGGAGAAGGGAACACTGATGTTGTTCCCATGGCCACGCTGCATGCTCACGTGGTAAGGGCAAATGAGACAGACTCTCATGACCAGAATATGATGCAGGCGCTGGCCTCCAATATCCGTGACTGTGCCCAATCTATAATAGAGGCTATGTCTAATGACGGGGCTGAGTTCAAATCCAACATGGATAACTATACCACTCCGGATGAGGTTATTAATTTTGTGTGTACTACCGCCCCCGTGGAGATAGAAGATAAACGCAGCCTGCTGTCACGACGCTCACTTATGAAGCGTGGCACTGAGCTGCTGGTGCTTCTGCAGGGCTTACAATCACAGCACAACATGCGCCGTGAGCTGTTTGAGGCAACTAAAACTGAAATGGATGCCCACCAGCGCGAAGCATTCCTGCGTCAGGAGATGGAAATTATCTCTAATCAGCTTTATGGCGATGCTGATGATTTGGAGCAGCTTCAGAAGCGAATAAATGAAACTGACCTACCTGAACATATCCGCAAGGCCATGGAGCGCGAGATGACACGTCTCAAGCGCTTTAATCCCCAAAGTCCTGATTTTTCAGTACTGTACGGCTATATTGAGACGGTACTGGATATACCCTGGAACAAGGCTTCTGACGCTGTTCCGGAATATAACACCGCCGTTGAGGTACTGGATGCTGACCATTACGGGCTTACCAAGGTCAAGGAGCGTATTCTGGAGCAGATAGCCGTACTGGTGAACAATCCTGAGGGGCGCGCTCCCATACTGTGTCTGGTGGGCCCTCCCGGAGTGGGCAAAACCTCCCTGGGAAGGTCTGTGGCACGTGCTCTGGGACGCGAATATGCACGTGTTTCACTGGGTGGACTGCATGACGAGGCTGAAATACGAGGTCACAGGCGCACTTACATTGGTGCCATGCCTGGACGCATCATTGCTGCCCTCAGAAAAGCCGGGACCAATAATCCGGTGATAGTACTGGATGAGATAGACAAAATTGGTAAAGATTACAAAGGGGACCCGGATGCCGCACTTCTCGAGGTCTTGGATCCAGAG
Organism: uncultured Porphyromonadaceae bacterium; assembly: GCA_947175205.1. Classification (GTDB taxonomy): domain Bacteria; phylum Bacteroidota; class Bacteroidia; order Bacteroidales; family Muribaculaceae; genus CAG-873. The sequence continues at coordinate 20,477 of CAMWLS010000017.1, forward strand.
CAGAATAAATATTTCCATGACAACTACATAGACCTTGACGTGGACTTGTCCAAGGTTGTATTCATTGCCACGGCAAATAATCTCAGTACTATTTCAGCGCCCTTGCTGGACCGCATGGAAATTATAGACCTCAGCGGTTATGTGGTGGAGGAGAAAATGGAAATTGCACGCCGTCACCTTATTCCGGAAATAATGAAGGAACTGGGCTACAAAGGGCCTGAGCTCAAGATTTCCGATAAGGCACTTCAGACCATAATAGAGCGCTATACCTCAGAGAGTGGTGTGCGAGCGTTGAAAAAGATGCTTCAGAAAACCGTGCGCCGTGCCATTGTGGCCTCTGTGCGTGGTGATGAGACATTCCCATCAGTCATTGAGCCGGAAAACCTCTATGCCATCCTGGGTAAAGAGCCCTATATCCCGGATGCTTATGAGGGTAACGATATTCCCGGAGTGGTCAACGGCCTGGCATGGACCGCTGCAGGTGGTACCATCCTCTTGGTGGAAGCTTCACTCTCCCCCGGCAAGCCGGAGCAGATACATGTCACAGGTAATCTGGGTGATGTGATGAAGGAATCCGCAGCCATATCACTTCAGTGGGTTAAGGCTAATGCAGAACAGTGCGGTATAGACCGTGCAGTCCTTGACTCCAAGAGTGTGCATGTCCATTTCCCTGAGGGCGCCATCCCAAAAGACGGCCCATCAGCCGGTATAACCATGGTAACAGCCATTGTTTCAGCTCTTACAGGTCGCCTGCTCAAGCCTCGTACAGCAATGACCGGTGAAATGTCACTCAGGGGACGCGTGCTGCCTGTTGGTGGCATAAAAGAGAAGCTCTTAGCCGCGCGCCGCGCAGGGATTAAGACTATAATCCTTTCAGAACGGAACCGTCCTGACGTGGGTGAGATTGACGCCGCTTACACTGACGGTCTTGACATCATTTACGTGGATACCGTTAATGAGGTCCTGGAGAATGCACTAATTTAAGCACTTGATGACAGTCATTCATAGCAAAAGACTATATTTGTATTCTGAATGAATTCATAAACATATACAGTATGAATAAGAGCCGGAGAATTTACCTGACAGTATGCGCAGCCTATATGCTGATGCTGTGCGGGGCATGCATCAAGAATGACATTCCCTACCCCAAAATTCAGGCCAATATAATTAATATGGAGGCCCGAGGACAGACTCAGGGCGCATCCATTGACTCAGCCGCGCGCACCGTTAAACTGTATTTCCCTGAAGAAACTGACCTTTACCATGTCAATATAGAATCAGTAACGCTTACTGAGGGTGCTCATTTTGTGCCTGATACAGTGGTAACTGAACTTAACCTCAGTTCTCCCGTAACACTGACAGTGGAATTATATCAGCAGTATGAGTGGACCATTTCTGCCGTTCAGAACATAGAACGCTACTTCACCATAGCCGGTCAGATAGGAGCAACTCTGATTGACGCTCCGGGACGTCGCGTGGTGGTCTCTGTATCAGAACACGCTGACCTTGCGGCTCTCACTGTGGAGTCCATGAAACTGGGTCCACGCGGCTGTACCACCATACCTGACATGACCGGTAAGACAGTAAACTTCACCAGCCCGGTGGATGTGGAGATTATCTCACACGGACACAGCGAGATATGGACCATTTATGTTGAGACCACCGCAAGTACGGTCAACACTGTCAAGGCTGATGCGTGGACACAGGTGGCCTTTGTGTACGGAGAGGCGCAGGGTGAGCGTAAAAACGGTATAGAGTATCGCCTGCAGGGTGACACTCAGTGGACTCGCGTTCCTGATGAGTGGGTGACCAGTGACGGTGGCAGTTTCTATGCCCGCATACTTCATCTGACTCCCGGTACAACTTATGAAGCACGTGCTTTCAGTGACAGTGAATACGGTCAGGCGCTGACCTTCACAACCGGCGCCGCAATCCAAGTACCGAATTCCGCCCTTGACCAGTGGTGGCTTAACGGCAAGGTGTGGTGTCCGTGGGAAGAGGGCGGAACCCCCTATTGGGATACCGGCAACAAGGGTGCCACCACACTGGGTTCCTCAAACAGTTTCCCCACTGAAGATACCAGTACCGGAAGTGGCTGGGCTGCCCAGCTGGAAACACGTTTTGTGGGTATAGGCAGTATAGGAAAGCTTGCGGCCGGTAACCTCTTTGTGGGCAGCTATGTGCGCACAGAGGGAACCAACGGCGTGCTGAGTTTCGGCAGACCTTTCACGGAAAGACCCACCAAGCTGCGCGGCTATATGAAGTATAAGACCGCTCCGGTTTCTTCTGCCTCAAAGGACTTTGACTACATGAAGGGACGCCCGGATACATGCATAATATGGTGTGCTCTCATTGACCAGGATGAGCCTTTTGAGATACGCACTAACCCCAATAACCGCCAGCTTTTTGATTCCAACGGTTCATATGTAGTGGCATACGGCAACTTCCAGTCAGGTGAAGATATTCCCGGATATATCCCATTTGAGATTAATCTGGATTATACATCCACCTCACGAGTGCCTAAATTCATCCTCATTACAGCTTCTGCAAGTAAGTATGGTGATTACTTTACAGGTGGCGCCGGAGCCACACTGTGGTTAGACAATCTTGAACTGCTTTATGATTATTAAGCGACTGCTTTCACTCCTCTCTCTCTCTCTGTTTGTCACCGGTGCTCAAGCAGCACCTGACAGTACAGGACACCGTAGCGTGAACTATGTTCCCACGCTGGGGGGCGTGGTACGTGGACGCTTTGAGCAGACTACCAATGATGGCGGTAAAGGACGTTTTGCGGTACGTAATGCGCGTCTGAGTGTCAGAGGCCAGGTGCTTCCTGATTTTGGGTACTTCATCCTGACTGATTTCTGTGACATGGGAAAGATTAAGATTCTGGATGCCTACGCACGTTTCGCGCCGGAATCTCTTCACGGACATCTAAAGGTGGATATGGGGCAGTCTCGCATGCCTTTCTCAGTGGATGCCTCACGTGTACCGGGGCTATATTATTTTGCCAACCGTTCGTTCATTGGTAAGACGGTGGGAAACCTCCGCGGAGTGGGAGTGAGAGTCTCATATTCATTTAGCGGACTGCCACTGGACCTTGAGGCCGGAATGTTCAACAGCGCTACTATTGGAGACCATACACCGTGGCAGACTGAATACTGCTACGCCGGTAAGGCACGTTACACTTTCATCCCCACCGGACTTTTTGCAGAAGCCGGATTTGAAAGCACTTATCCGGGCGGTATCCGTATAAATAATACTGATTTCTGTCTCCAGTGGCACGATGCGCACTGGCTGCTGGAAGCTGAATACATGTACAAGCATTATACCGGTGACGCTGCTCCTGCATGCCACGGATATAATTTCATGGCTGACTGGCACACACCTGTACGCTGGAATATGTTCAACACCTTTTCATCCCAGATTCGCTGGGACGGAATGACCTGTCACAGTGACGGCAAGACCGTAGATGAAGCTACAGCAAAACTGACATGCACTGACCCCGCAAGAAACCGCCTCACTGCCGGTGTCACGGTATCACGCATAATGAGCAAATACCGCGCTGACATCCGCCTGAATTATGAACAATATTTTTTACACCACGACACCGCCGTCACTCCTGACTGCGCCAATAAACTGTGCGTGGAATTATCTTTAAATTTCTAATCCTGAATAATCTTACCATGACTACAACCAGACATCCTGATATTCCTGCCGGCTCATATGTATATACCGCACCTGACGGCCAGAAAATGGCTTATGCGGTTTCCGGCAGTGGCGCCCCTCTGGTCCTCATGCACGGCTGGGGCTGTAACAGCAGCACCGTGGCCTCAATAGCAAATGTGGCCTCGCAGACAAATACCGTATATAATGTGGACTTTCCCGGCTTTGGCGCCTCTCCTGAGCCTGATTCCATCTGGGGAATAGAACGCTATACACGCCTCATTGAGCGCTTTGTAAGAGACCTGGGGCTGGATAATCCCATACTTGTGGGACACTCTTTTGGCGGTCGCGTGGCTCTGCTGATGAGCTCACGTACACCCGTGAGCAAGGTGATACTGGTGGATGCCGCCGGCCTCAAACCACACCGCAGCTTAAAGTATTATCTTAAGGTTTATAGTTTCAAGGCTGCCAAAAGCCTGTGCAGGCTGATTTACGGTGCCGAAAAATCAAAAGAAAAAATTGAGAAGATGCGCAGCCGCCACGGTTCCTCTGATTATAAACAGAGCACCCCGGTCATGCGCGGAATTCTGAGCCGTGTGGTTAACGAGGACCTTTCTGACCGTCTGAGCCACATAGAGGCCCCCACTCTTCTTATCTGGGGCGCCAATGACAAAGCAACCCCACTGAAAGACGCGAAACTCATGAATAAGGAAATAAAGAATTCAGAATTAGTAGTCTTTCCGGAAGCCGGACATTATAGCTTCCTTGATAACCCGGCACGCTTTGCAGCCGTACTGAACTCATATCTAAAACAATAATATGATTATCATAGGATTCATAGCCTTAACCCTTACACTTGCGGCATTTTTGAGTGACAGCAAACGCTGCCTCATGATGATGCAGCAGAATTCATACCGCACTGAACGTTACAGCCGCTGGCTTACTATGTCCGGAGATTCCACTTCATTCCTGCGCCTGGCGGGCTATGTGGTGTTTTTTATCTCGCTGTGTATTTTCAGTATTCAGCCTGTGGCCCTGGTACTGATGTGTCTCTTTGGTGCCACAGTGACCGCCTTGCAGTATAAGGCATCCGGCAGCTATAAAAAGCCTCTGGTATGGACCGCACGCGCCAGACGCATATACATTACTCAGGTAACGCTGGGGCTGGTGATCACGGTTGCAGCCATGGGGATATTTGGAGATGAATCCGGAGTAAACTTATTTTACTCCGCTGCCACAGCCCTTACAGGATGTTACTGCGCTGATAACATCATAGTCATGCTGGCCGTGCGCCTGCTGGCACCGCTTGAAAAACGCATTAACCGCAGATACTACGATGAGGCCGAGATGATTTTGCGTTCCATGCCTGAACTCAAGGTGGTGGGCATAACCGGCAGCTATGGCAAGACCAGCACCAAACACTACCTGTACCGTATTCTGAGTGAGCATTATGAGACGCTGATGACTCCCGGAAGCTACAACACGACTCTTGGTGTGGTACGGACGGTACGTGAGATGATGAAGCCGTATACGGAAATTTTCATTGTTGAGATGGGCGCCAAGCAACCCGGCGACATAGAAGAAATATGCCGCCTGGTTCATCCCCAGGTGGGTATAGTCACTGCTGTGGGCCCCCAGCATCTGGAAAGCTTCAAGACTCTGGAGAGAGTGCAGCAGACAAAGTTTGAGTTAGTGGACAGTCTGCCCGTTAACGGTCTTGCCATTATAAACAATGACTTCAGCATGATTCAGTCACGCGAGGTTACCAATGTACCTACAAGGCGCTATGCCGTGGCTTTCCCGGAGAAAGCTGACCTGACGGCCACAGACATCATATATTCACCCACAGGTACCACGTTTACTGTTACTGACGGCAAGGATTACAGCCTAACACTCACTACCCGCCTTCTGGGAGAATGTAATATCTCTAATCTTATTGCAGCGGTAATCGCGGCCCGATACCTGGGAGTACCGGATGATAAGATTAAAACGGGGGTTGCAGCCATAGAGCCTGTTGAGCATCGCCTGAGTATTAAACGGGCAGGTAACCTAACTCTGCTTGATGATGCGTTTAACAGTAATCCGCTGGGCTCATCCATGGCTCTGGATGTGCTGTCAGCCATGCCCGGATGCCGCGTGGTGATTACTCCAGGCATGATTGAGTTAGGGGAGAAGACCTATGAACTCAACCGTGAATTTGGCAAAAAGATAGCCGCTTGCGCAGATATTGCTTACATTGTGGGACACTACAACCGCGAGGCAATAGTGAGCGGTATAGAAGAAGGAATAAAAGAAGGCTCCAACATAAAGATTATCACCACGGAGACCTTCATGGAAGCCCAGACACTTATGGTGCAACAGACTGCAGGTTCTCAGGCTACAGTCCTTTATGAAAATGACCTTCCTGATACTTTCAAATAAACCATATTCCGGGATAAAGTGTTAATATTGAAATTACTAACCCTTTAAAACCGAAAATTATGGATCTCAAGAACCTCATCTCAAAAGACACAATCAAGGAAGTATCAGAATCTACACTGGTAAAGAAAATCAAGGACATCAATGTGGATGATGTAAAAGACGTGATTAACAAGATTAAACCTAAGAAATAAACTCAACTCCCATTCTCCTCCCTCCAACTGTTACTTAAACCAAATCACTATTACTTTAACAATGAAAACCAATATTGGAGTATTCTTTGGCGGCCGCTCCACAGAGCATGAGATATCAGTAATCTCTGCTAATCAGGCCATGCACGCCATAGACCGTAACAAATATGATGTGACTCCTGTGTATATAACCAAGGAGGGACACTGGTTTACGGGGGATGCCCTTCTGGACGTCAAGAATTACCGTGACATTCCCGCTCTTTTAAAGAAATGTACTGAGGTGTACATGCGTCCGGTGTATGGAGATACTAAACTATATAAGATTAAGAAACCTCTTTTTGGCAACGACATTCTCACTTCTTTAGACGTGGCTATACCTGTACTGCATGGCAGCAATGGCGAGGACGGCACCTTTGAAGGACTCCTGGAGCAGTGCGGACTTCCTTATGCCGGCTGTGACACACTGGCCTCAGCTAACGGCATGGATAAGATTACCATGAAGATGATTCTTCAGAGTCAGGGTATACCGGTGGTAAAATATACATGGTTCACTGACCACACATGGAAGACATCGCAGCAGGAAATAATAGACCGCATTGAAAAAGAATTGGGTTATCCCGTAATAGTCAAGCCTTCAAATCTTGGAAGCTCTGTGGGCATAGGCAGAGCAGCTGACCGCAGCCAGCTCAAGGAACGCATTGATGACGCCTGCCGTTATTCAGACCGTATAATTGTGGAGCACATGGTGGACCGTATTCAGGAAATCAACTGTTCTGTTCTGGGTGATGCTGATGAATACCGGACTTCCGTCCTTGAAGAGCCCGTAAAGAGCGGTGAGATACTTTCATACGAGGACAAGTATATGGGCGGAACCAAGGGCGCCAAAGGCATGCAAGCCGCTCAGAAACGTATTCCTGCACAGCTGCCTGAGGATGTGGCCGCACGTATCTCACATCTTGCAGGCGAGACCTTCCGTGTTCTCGGGTGTCATGGCGTTAGCCGCGTTGACCTGATCATGGACGGTGCTGACGGCAGTATATATGTAAATGAGATTAACACCATTCCGGGGTCACTGTCATTCTATCTTTGGGAAGCAACAGGTATCAGTTTCCCTGAACTGATGGACCGTCTGGTAAAACTGGCAGTAAAGCGCCAGCGCACCAGAAGGAGCAAAACTGTGTCATACGGCGCTAATATTTTCGCGCTGACCGGTGGCGCGAAGGGCGCGAAAGGTGGAGTGAAGGGTGCAAAGGCTTGAGCGTGGAAGGAACCAGAACCTCCCAGCCCATAACGCCAGTCCCACGTGTTATCTGCACGGTATCTGATTTTCTGAGTGCTTTATAGCTCTTAAAATTAGTTTCCACCGTGGCTTTCTCACCATCCGGAAAAACTATGTCAGTAAAATAAACCTTATAGGGATTACCCCTGACATATACCTTTCTGCTTATACGCCTGCTTCTATAGCGGGTCTTGGTGTACCTCTTCTCCACTATGGCATGTGTCTCATTTCCGTCCTGAACAGCGGTGTAGCTGTTCCAGAAGAGGAGTCCGGCCATAATAGCAGATGCAGCAAAAAGCCATAAGACAAGCGCAGACAGCACGCGAACACGCACGGGAAGATTACGGCAGTATGCAGAGAAACGCTGTAACAGCATCCCGGTACCGACAGTAACCAGCAGCCCTCCGGAAACGCCCACACTTATGGGTTGCCACCAGGGGCTTATGACATCTTGAAGCATAACCACACTACCGGCCACCAGCGTCAGACCCGTCACGGCAAGCGCCACGCCTGCTACAAATATCCAAACATGATTTTTCATAACATACAAAATTATCCATATTTTCTTATGAAGACAAAATTTATTGCAATTATCGCTGTTTTAATGAGCATTTCCACAGCTACCGTATCTGCCCAGTTAAATCTGAGCAAGGCCGGCAGCGCACTCTCCAAGGGTGTCAAAGCATTCACTCTTACTGATGCTCAGATGGCTGAATATGTAAAGGAGAGCATTGACTGGATGGATGCCAACAACAAGGTATCAGCTCCCAACAGTGAATACACCAAGCGTCTTAATCGTCTCACTCAAGGCATCACAGAGGTTGACGGCATACCCTTAAATTTTAAGGTTTATGAAGTTATAGACGTAAACGCATTTGCGTGTCCTGACGGTTCTGTACGCGTATTCTCATCACTGATGGATATTATGGATGATGATGAACTGATGGGTATCATAGGCCATGAGATAGGCCACGTGGGCAAACACCACAGCAAGAAGGCATTCAAACAGGAACTTCTCACCGGTGCGCTTAAAGACGCTGTTTCAGCCAACGGAGGTGTTGCGGCTGCCCTGACTCAGTCACAGTTAGGAACACTGGGAGAGGCGCTTGTTGGTGCCAAATACTCACAGAAGCATGAAAAAGAGGCTGATGATTACGGTTATGAGTTCCTGAAGAAAAACGGCCGCAACCCCATGGGCATGATTCGCGCTTTTGAGAAATTCCAGTCCATGGAAGGCGAATCCGGTAACAAGATGTCTTATATGCAGAAGATGTTCTCCTCACATCCTGAGACTGCAGAACGCATCAAGCGCCTCACTGAACGCGCCAAAAAAGAAGGCCTGGTGAAATAAGTTTATATCCCGGCATAATTCAAGTGACTGTATCCAAAAGAGTCGCACCCCAAAAGTTTTGAGTTCAACTTTTGGGGTGCGACTCTTTTGGAAGTTCTAACTATCTTAAACTATAATACGCCTCAGCATCTTTTAACATAGATAAAATTATTGGAGATGATAAATCTCTATCAATTTCAGATTCCTCTGCATCTGTTAAATAGCGGCCTTTATACTTTTCTAAGGCATATTTTATGCAATAATTTGCCACATATATAGCCGGACTAACATACTCAGTTGAATAAATAACGGCATTATCTATTAATACCTTAAATTCTTTGCCGTCACTATAGCATAGTGAGAATCTATCATACTGATTTGGTCGCCATATATCAATGATGATAGCCAACTTTAGATTAGGAATATAAACAGTATTATCTCTCGGATCTATAACAGCTCCATATATAATAGATTGAATCTTAGTGGATATTTCTTCCCTCGTTGTTGGCCTACCTTGATAAGTTCCCATATAGCAAATTTACGAATAATCAACAAGTTATCACAGGAATACTAAAAGGTATCATATTTTGAATATGCGACAGCTTCGGTGCGGGAGATACAGTTCCGGAACAATCTCTTAAGACCGGGAATAAAATACTATTTCTGGAAGAGGCGGGCAAGATTGCGTTTATCCTCGCGCTCCTTTATGCTCTGGCGCTTGTCATATTCTTTCTTGCCTCTGGCCACGCCAATGACCAGCTTGGCCAGTCCGCGGTCATTTATAAACAACCTGAGAGGCACTATGGTGTACCCGTGTTCCTTACCGTTTTTCTCAAGCTTTAAAATCTCCTTGCGGTTAAGGAGCAGCTTGCGGTCACGCCGTTCAGTATGATTATTATAAGTGCCGTAAAAATACTCTGCTATATACATATTCTTGACCCAGACTTCACCATTATGAATATAGCAGAAGGTATCCACGAGACTGGCCTTTCCCAGGCGAATGGATTTTATCTCTGTACCTGTGAGGACCAGACCGGCGGTAAAAGTCTCCTCTATGGCATAGTCAAAAGTGGCCCTGCGGTTCTTTATGTTTACTTCTTTAAGCTTGAGTTTCTGAGTCATAAGTGCACATGTATTATAGCGATAACAGCAGTATTCCTGAATATAACGCCATTGGTACCACAACTGTTGCAACCACGGCTATAAGACCATATCTGAAATCATCCTCTGACGGAACTCCGAGATAGCGTGCTGATTTATATGCTATGAGCGCCACAAAGAGCGGCAGGAATTTCAGGAGCGTAAGATTAGCCGGGATACAGTTTTCAATTAATATAAAGAATGACAGCACGCTGAGGCAATATATGGATATGGTATCCAGCTTCTTCTCACTGACCTCTCCGTAAACCAGATTCCCGGCAAAAAGGTCCAGTATGAAGCGTACCAAAAAATAACCCGCAAAAAATGTCCCGAAGGTCAACACTGCGCGTGTAAGTACTGCAGCAAGGGTAATATCCGCCACCCACCAGAACTTCATGAAACAACTTAAGGCCACAGCGCCCAAAAGTGGGTAATAACCATGTTCCAGCAGGTCCTGCGTCTCAGTGCCGTCAGCAGAAATATCCTCCCATCCCCGTGTGGGGGACAGTAACAGCTGCAACATATTTTTAAGGAAGCGTAACATAGGTGCAAATTTAATATATTTCCATGAATCTGAATAAAAAAATAAAACCCAGCATATACATAATATTATGCAGAAAGCTCATATTACCCTACTATTGCGTATTTGCAAGAATAATGTTACTTTTGCGTCTTGAAGTATCAGCAGAGTATATGGCACTTAAAACACGAGAGAAACTCATAGAGGTGGCACGCCAGCTTTTTGTTCACAAAGGGCTGGAGAATACCACTATGAATGATATTGCCACGGCATCTGACCGCGGGCGCCGTACCATATACACATATTTCAAGAACAAGAAAGAAATATATCAGGCCGTTCTGGAGAGTGAGAGTGACCACGCCGTGGCAGCACTTGCAAAGGTTGTGGAGGACACTTCCTTACCGCTGCCGGAAAGGCTGGAAAAGATGCTTACGGTGCGTATTAATGAGCGCCAGAATGCCAGCGTGCCCTACACCACCCTGCGTCATCTTCTAAAGCTGGATTACAGGCGGGTGGAACGCATACGCCGCCGTGTACGCGAGAAGGAACTTCAGCTGCTGGATTCCCTTCTCAAGCAAGGCATAAAGGAAGGTGTCTTTGATGCCGACCGTTGCAGCCGCATGCGTAGTTTTCTTCCGGCATGTCTCTTGGGCTTTGAATCCTTGACCACCACGGCTTCTGATGAGCATCTGCGCAGTCTGATACCTGAGAATGCTCCGGAGAATTTTGCGCGCTTCATTGTAAATCAAGTAATAATAACCCAAAAAGAAAATAAAGTTTAATATAAACCATAAAGAATTATGAAACTCCTTGAAGGTAAAACCGCCCTTATCACCGGCGCAGCCCGCGGTATAGGTAAGGCTCTGGCATTACGTTTTGCACAGGAAGGTGCAAATATTGCTTTTACTGATTTGGTAATAGATGAAAACGGCAAGGCCACTGAGGAAGAAATTGCAGCTCTTGGCGTAAAGGTTAAAGGTTATGCATCTAATGCCGCTGATTTTGCTCAGACAAAAGAAGTGGTTGAACAGGTACACAAAGACTTTGGCCGCATTGATATCCTGGTAAACAACGCCGGTATTACCAAAGACGGACTGATGATGCGTATGACTGAAGCTCAGTGGGACGCAGTTATAGCTGTAAACCTTAAGAGCGCATTTAACTTTATCAATGCCGTGCTTCCCATTATGATGCGCCAGCGTGGCGGCTCCATCATAAATATGGCATCTGTTGTGGGTGTACACGGTAACGCAGGCCAGTGTAACTACGCTGCATCAAAGGCCGGTCTGATTGCCCTGGCCAAGAGTATTGCTCAGGAAGTAGGTTCACGCGGCATACGTGCCAACGCCATTGCTCCCGGCTTCATAGAGACAGCCATGACAGCAGCTCTCCCCGCAGAAATCCGTGAAGAATGGTGCAAGAAAATTCCTCTGCGCCGCGGCGGTAAACCGGAGGATATTGCTGATGTTGCCACATTCCTGGCTTCTGACCTGTCATCTTACGTTACCGGTCAGGTTATTCAGGTGGACGGCGGCATGAACATGTAATATTTTCTGCCAACAGGCGCATCTGCACTGGAACAGAATTATGATACAGACCGCGACAGCTCAAAAACTGTCACGGCCTGTATTGTATATATAAGGAGAATTTCTTAATTTTGCACCTTAAGAAGTCAACGATTATTAAGACAAATTTTCACATATATTTATGGCAATAGAACTCAAAGGCCTTACCAAGCGTAAGGACAATTATTCCCAATGGTATAATGAACTGGTGGTAAAAGCTGATCTGGCGGAACAGTCCGCAGTACGCGGATGTATGGTTATCAAGCCATACGGATATGCCATCTGGGAAAAGATGCAGCAGACACTGGACCGCATGTTTAAGGAAACCGGAGTGCAGAACGCTTATTTCCCCCTGCTGATACCCAAGTCTTTCTTATGCCGTGAGGCCGAGCACGTTGAGGGATTTGCCAAGGAATGTGCCGTGGTGACTCATTACCGTCTTAAAAATGACCCTGAAGGAAACGGTGTCATTGTTGACCCTGATGCACGCCTGGAGGAAGAACTCATAATACGCCCCACATCAGAAACCATAATCTGGGGTACATATAAGAACTGGATTCACTCATACCGTGACCTGCCCGTGCTGTGTAACCAGTGGGCCAATGTCATGCGCTGGGAAATGCGTACGCGCATGTTCCTGCGTACCGCTGAATTCCTGTGGCAGGAGGGCCACTGCGCTCATGCTACAGCTGAGGAAAACGAGGCACGCACCGTTCAGATGATAAACCTGTACGCTGAATTTGCTGAGAAATATATGGCAGTACCCGTAATCAGAGGTGTCAAGAGCCCCAATGAGCGATTTGCCGGTGCTCTGAACACTTATACCATAGAAGCCATGATGCAGGATGGAAAGGCTCTGCAGAGCGGTACTTCTCACAACCTGGGACAGAACTTTGCCAAGGCTTTTGATGTTACCTTTGCCAATAAGGAAAATAAGCCTGAATATGTATGGGCAAACTCATGGGGTGTTTCCACACGCCTGATGGGCGCACTCATCATGACTCATTCTGATGACAACGGTCTGGTGCTCCCGCCGCATCTGGCTCCCATTCAGGTGGTGATTATTCCCATTTACAAAAATGCAGAGCAGCTGGCAAAAATTACAGAGAGTGTAATGCCCATAGTGGAAAGACTCACCCAGTTAGGTATAAGCGTTAAGTATGACAACGCGGAGAACAAGCGCCCCGGATTCAAGTTTGCTGACTACGAGCTCAAGGGCGTACCCGTGCGTCTGGCCATAGGCGCCCGTGACATAGAAAACGGCACTGTGGAGCTCATGCGCCGTGATACGCTGGAGAAAGAGACTCTGCCCCTGGCAGGAATAGCTGACCACATTAACACCCTTCTGGAGGACATTCAGCAGAATATTTACAACAAAGCCCTCCAGATGCGCCAGGAACGCACATATATCTGTGATTCATATGATGAGTTCAAGGAGCGTATAGAAGACGGCGGTTTCTTCCTCTGCCACTGGGACGGTACCACTGAAACAGAAGAACGCATTAAAGAAGAGACCAAGGCCACCATACGCTGTATACCGTTTGACGGCGATGAGACTCCGGGTGTCTGCATGGTTACCGGCAAACCCAGCAAACGCCGCGTAATCATTGCCCGCAGCTATTAATAAGACGCGCAAGCAGCACAGTACTGAAACATGGCAAATACCACACTGGACATATTTTTCCCGGACCTGAGTACCTCCCAGCCTTTACCCTATGCTGACTCCGGAATTCAGGCCGGCTTCCCGTCACCGGCTCAGGACTATATCACGGAGAGCATAGATCTCAACCGTGAGATAGTCCGTCATCCGGCGGCTACTTTCTATGGCCGTGTGGCAGGTGATTCCATGATTGAGGAAGGTATTGAGCCCGGAGATATTGTGGTGATTGACCGCTCTCTTGAGCCTTCTGACGGAGACCTGACCGTGTGCTGTCTTGACGGTGAATTTACACTGAAACGTATTTCACTGCGCGCCGGTAATGTATGGCTGATACCTTCTAATGAAACCTTTGACCCTATCTTGGTTACTCCGGACAGCCGTTTTGAAATCTGGGGTGTAGTGACACATACCATCAGAAATAACCGCCGGCCCCGCCACTGAAAGCGGTGCTGTTTGCTCAGACCCTCCTCCAGCATGTACGGGCTTGTTGACTGCAATAACTTTTTTGTTTCCTGTGAGCGGATTTTCAACCCCTCTCTCAGGAACAGACCCGTGGTGGTTCTGAGTAATAATGACGGCTGTGCCGTGGCTCTGAGTAATGAAGCCAAGGCTCTGGGAATAAAACGCGGAAACCCGTTCTTTGAGATACGAAGTCTGTGTGAGGCCAACAATGTGGCTGTATTCTCCGGCAATCACCGCCTTTATGGTGACATATCCTCCCGTGTCATGGCCACCATATCAGAGCTTGTACCTGAAATTGAAGTGTACTCCGTGGATGAGGCATTCCTGAATTTAAACGGCATAGGACCTGATGAGCTACCCGGCTTTAACCGTGAACTGGTAAGGAGGATACGCCGTAACGTGGGAGTTCCCGTCTCACTGGGCGTGGCGCACACAAAGACCCTGGCAAAAATAGGGGCGCGTTTTGCAAAAAAATTTCCCGGATACAGGAGCGTATGTGCCGTGGACACGGAGCAAAAACGCCGTAAGGCCCTAAGTCTCACCCCGGTGGGTGACGTCTGGGGAGTGGGAAGGCGCCTTAACCGCCGTTTTGCACAGGTGGGTATAGATACCGCTCTTGACTTGGCTGACAGACCGTCCACGGATATTGAGCGCCTGCTGAATGTAACAGGTCAGCGCACATGGCGCGAGCTTAACGGGGAAGCCTGTATAAGCATGGAATACACAGAGAAGACCAAGAAACAGCTCTGCTGCTCCCGCTCATTTGGAGAAATGACCACTGACATAGAGCGCCTCTCTGAGGCTATAGCCGCATTCAGCAGTATACTGGGGCGTAAGTTGCGAGAACAGAAAATATGTGCTGTCTCTCTAAGCGTATTTCTTCATACAAACGCTTTCCGTCAGGACTTGCAGCAATATTTTAACAGCGCAGCTTACTCTCTGGATGAGCCCACTTCAGACACCATGCGTATCACGGAAGCCGCAGTGTCCGCTCTCAGGCGCGTTTACCGCAGAGAGTACTACTATAAGAAAGCCGGAATACTGATAACTGAGACTGTACCTGAATCAAACATCCAGCAGTCACTGTTCTCAACACCGGCTGATCGCGAGCGGCGACGCAAGCTCATGAGCGTGGTGGACTTTATTAATGCCGGCTCTTGTGCCAGAGACACAGTTCATGTGGCCCGCTATACTCCGGTGACATCCTGCATGAGACAGGAACACATATCACGCAACTACTCTACCCAACTCAAAGATATAATTCAAATCTATTAAACAGCATATAATGGATAACAAGCAGTTCATATCACGTCTGAGCAAGCGTCTGGGACGTCCGCAGTGCGAAGCCTCCGCTCTTGTGGATGCTCTTGCGCTAATTTTGCGGGAGCGATGCAGTACGCTTGAAACTGTGGCCGTTCCTTCCTTCGGAAACTTCACACCGGTAAAGACTGATGAATATGTACAGGTGGATTCCGTTTCAGGCGTTTCCATGCTGTATCCGCCCAAGATTTCCGTTTCCTTTGTTCCCGCCACCAGGCTAAGAAAAGCACTTGCCGATGAAAGAAAATAACGCTCCTCAGGCACGCACTGTGGTTCTGTCTGAGTTAATAGAAGAACTGTGCCGTCTCACAGATACTGACTCAGCCACAGCAAAGGCTTTTACTCTGGATTTCTTCACCACCATAGAAGAAGCCCTGGCTGCAGGTGAGAAAGTGATAATCAAAGGTATAGGCCGTTTCTCTTATGAAGGCGGAAATGTAGTGTTTACCCCTGACAACACTCTGGCAGAAGCGGTTAATGAGCCTTTCAGCATGTTTGAACCGGTGGAATTAGCCCCCGGCGGAGCGCTTGAGCTCAATGAAGAGGATTCAGATTACCCGGGTAATGATGAAATCAGTGTTTCTGAATCCATAGTAGGGCAGGCGCCTCAGGGAAAGTGGATGGATGAGTTCCAGCCGGAGACGGAATATCATGAATCTGAAGAAGAACAACCAGGTTCTGAGCCGTCAGAGGATGACAGCAATGATAAAGTTATGGAAACTGTTGTTACTGACCAGGAGGAAACTTCAGCACTCACATCAAAGAATGTAGTGGTAGACTCACAGCCTGCCCCTGAATACCCTGCCGCGGTTGCCACAGAGCCTGCTGCTTCACCGGCCGCAGAAACGCCCGCCGTACAGGCTGGAGAACCTTCTAAAACGCATACAGCATCAAAGGGGCTCACTTCAGGCGAGCCCATGCTGGTGGAGCGTATTCATATAAAGGAAGTACACCGCGGGCTTAACAAATCCAGCGCATGTCTTATGGCCATACTCATGTTTATAGCCGGATGGGTGGCCTGTATTTTCATCCAGCCCATTCTGGCAAACCTCTATAACAGCTATACATACAGCCCGCTGCCTGAGTCAAAACTCATGACTGAGACGACCAAGGTTAAAGAGCAGACTGATACGCCCACAGCGCTTGCCAAACCGGAAGCTCACGCTGAGCCTGCACTCAAACAGACTGCCGCCCCTACGGAGGTTTATGATACAGTGACAGCCAAAAGATACCTTACCACTATTGCAAGAGACCATTACGGCTCCCGTGACAAGTGGGTTATAATTTACGAGGCAAACAAGGATGTTATTACCAATCCTGATGTCATTGCACCGGGAACAATAGTGCGCGTTCCGCCGTTGGATACAGTGAGATAAATTTGTAAGCGGATTAATTTTTTTGCTATCTTTGAAGATTCACAGAACCGAAAAAAATATGCTGACATATAATACCCATCTTAAAAGTCTTATAATGCCTGAATACGGGCGCAACATCCACAAAATGGTGGAGCACTGCATAGGCATTGAAGACCGTGAGGAGCGCACGCGATGCGCCAATACTATAATTGAGTCCATGCTTGCTCTCTTCCCTACGCAACAGAAGCAGGAAGAGTACAAACGCAAGCTTTGGGATCATCTGGCCATCATGAGTGACTTCCGGCTGGACGTTGACCTGCCTTTTGAACTTCCGCATGCAGAAGAACGCCAGACCGCTCCGGATCCCGTACCATATCATAGCGGAGCCAAAGGCTACAGAATATACGGTGACACACTGCTCCGTATGGTCAAGAACGCAGCCTCAATGGAAGAGTCACAGGAACGTGATGCTCTCATTATGCTTCTGGCTAACCAGATGAAAAAAAATATGCTGGCTGTAAATCCTGAGGGAGTTCCTGACCGCCGCATTTTTAAGGACCTGTATGAAATTACAGACGGTGCCATACGTCTTAATCCGGATGATGTATCTCTCTTTGAATTCAAAGAAGCTGAGGTCCCCGGGAAGAAGAAAAAGAAAAAATGATTAAAGACAGCGAGATTTTAGAAATAGGCCGCGTCCTGAAGCCTCACGGAGTATGCGGTGAGATGGTGGTGGTTCTTGACTGTCTGCCCCTGTCTGATATTGCCCCGGATGACTTGCTTTCAGAGCTCAGGTGTTTAATATTTGATGTTGACGGTATAAAGGTGCCTTTCTTCATCTCTGAAGTAAGACCTCGCGGTACTGAAAGCGTGCTTATTACACTGGAAGATGTAAACAGTGACCTGGACGCTGCATTTTTCAAGGGTAAGGAACTGTATGCTCTCCGGACTGATCTCAATAAGCATGGCGTTGAAACAGATGAGGACGGGAATTTTGCTGATTCTTTCATAGGCTTCACACTTGTAGATGCGGATAACGGAAAAACTATAGGAAACATCTCAGACATAGACTGCAGTACGGAAAACTATCTGTTCATAGTCAGCACTGATGACAGAGAAATCATGGTGCCGGTGGCTGATGAATTAGTGACCGGCTATGATATGGAGAAACGTAACATAAGCATGCATCTCCCTGAGGGTCTCACTGAATTAAACTGAGAAATGGAATACGACGAGGATAAAGCAGCCGCTCTGATGCTTCAGAAGCTAAAAAAGAGCGCAGAAGATAACAGATACAGTACAGATGACATGCTGGAAATAATTGATGCCATCTATGACTACTATGAAGACCACGGCAATCTGGAAGTGGAGATGGATGCCGAGGACAGCGATGATGATATAGAAGATCTCATCAACTCCGTGGCCCGAACTCTGGTTAAGCCGGGCAGGCCATACTCACGCAATGACATTGCTCAAGCCGTGAGAGAAGAAATTAAGTATGAACTTTCATTAATATGATTCCGTGATTAAAAGACTTTTATTTATAATCCTTTGTCTGATGCCTTTTTCAGGCGTCAACTTACCGGCTTCTGAACCGGACCCGTATGAAATGAGCATAGATGACAATCTGAGCTATCCCCAGGTTCCGTCCAAAGCCTCTGCAGGGATAAAGGAACACATGAGCCGCCTGGCTGCCAGACTTAAACAGAAGGGCCTGCCCTCAACAAGTTATCGCGGCGGTCAGGTTATTCAGGTAGTAATACCGTGCAGTCTTCTGTTTGCCCCTAATGAAGACAAGCTCATGCCCGGAGCGTCTAAACTGCTGCAGCCACTTGTGGAGGTTGCAGGACAGGAAGCGCTGTATAAAATTGTTCTGAGTGTACACGCTGACGATACTGGCGATGATGTGTATGCTAATGACCTCACAGAACGCAGAGCAGTGGCGGTTGATGACTTTTTTAATGAAACGCTGGGGGATGAGTGTTGTGTGATAGTACCTTACGGCATGGGGAAAGCGGACGCCATTACGGATAATTCAAGTATAGCTAACCGCGCCCGTAACCGCCGACTGGAAGTATTCATTATCCCGGAGACAGCACTTATAGAAGCGGCTAAGAACTAATTATGGACTTCAGGCTTCACTCAGAATATAAACCCACCGGAGACCAGCCGGAAGCAATCAGACAGCTTTCAGCAGGCATCCGGGAAGGTGTTGACGCCCAGACACTTCTGGGTGTGACAGGTTCCGGAAAAACCTTTACCATGGCTAATGTCATTCAGGAGGTGAAGAAACCCACTCTGATACTGAGCCATAATAAGACTCTGGCAGCGCAGCTTTACGGGGAGTTCAAACAATTTTTCCCTGAAAATTCCGTACAATATTTTGTTTCCTATTATGATTATTATCAGCCGGAAGCCTATATCCCGTCTGCGGACAAGTATATAGAGAAGGACCTGATGATTAATGAACAGATTGACCGTCTGCGCCTTGCCACCACGTCTGCGCTGCTTTCCGGCAGACGCGATATTATTGTGGTATCATCCGTCTCATGCCTGTATGGTATTGGTAATCCTGAGGAATTCAACGCTAATGTTGTGCGCGTACAGACAGGCATGAAAACCACAAGAAATGCATTTCTCCGCTCTCTTGTGGGTGCTTTATACTCCCGTAACGAGACTGCTCCGGCCCGCGGTACCTTCCGAGTAAAAGGTGATACGGTGGACATAAGTCTTGCTTATGAAGAAATAGTGTTACGCATTACTTTTTGGGGAGATGAGATAGAAGGTATTGAGACCATGACTCCTGAAGGGGTGTTTCTGGGAAGTTTTGAGAGCTTTAATATTTATCCGGCTAACATATTTGTAACCTCTCCCGCAAGACAGAAGACAGCTATTGAGCAAATTCAGCTTGACCTTGGGCAGCGTCTTGACCAGTTCAACAATGAGGCAAGGGAGCTTGAGGCAAAGCGCCTGTATGAGAGAGTAACATATGATGTGGAAATGATAAAGGAGCTTGGGTACTGCTCAGGAATAGAAAACTACTCGCGCTATTTTGATGGCAGGCAACCGGGTGAGCGGCCATTCTGTCTTCTGGATTATTTCCCTAAGGATTTCCTCACCATTATAGATGAGAGCCACGTGACAGTTCCTCAGATACGTGCCATGTATGGCGGAGACCTGTCACGAAAGCAGAATCTGGTGGAATATGGATTCCGTCTGCCGGCAGCACTTGATAACCGCCCGCTGCAGTTTGAAGAATTTGAGGCACTGACTCCCCAGGTACTTTATGTGAGCGCAACTCCGGCTGACTATGAGCTTAAGCGTAGTGAGGGTGTTGTGGTGGAACAGATTATTAGACCCACCGGTCTGCTGGACCCGGTGATAAAGGTCATGCCCTCTGCAAATCAGGTAGACCACCTGCTGGAACAAATACAGCAACGTGTAGAACGTGATGAGCGCGTACTGGTAACAACGCTTACCAAGCGTATGGCTGAGGAGCTTAATGATTACTTCCTTAAACTGAATGTCAAGACTGCTTATATTCATTCAGATGTGGATACTCTGGACCGTATTCAGATACTGGATGACCTGCGCGCCGGAGTTTACGATGTCCTTATAGGTGTAAACCTTCTGCGTGAGGGTCTGGACCTTCCGGAAGTGTCACTTGTAGCCATTCTTGATGCTGATAAGGAAGGCTTCCTCCGCAGTCACCGTTCACTGACACAGACAGTAGGTCGCGCGGCACGTAATCTTAACGGAATGGTCATTATGTATGCTGATAAGATTACTGACTCCATGCGCCAGACCATTGAGGAGACAGACCGTCGCCGTACCATGCAGCTGAAATATAATGAAGAGCACGGTATCACACCGGCAGCCATCATTAAAGCTCGCAAGGCCATAATTGGTCACGAAGATGAAACAGAGGTGACAGTCACGTCAAAGCCGGCAAAGCAGCTTAATGCTAAAGAGAAGCGCGCACGCGCTGAACGTAACGCTAAAACAAAAGTTAAAGAATATACGGCCATTGAGGAATTCAATCCCACAATAGCTGCAGACCCTGTTACAGAGTACATGAATAAGGAAGAACTCCAGCGGTTCATCAATGTTCTGCGCTCAGATATGCTTAAGGCAGCAAAAGACATGGAATTTATGGAGGCCGCCCGTCTGCGTGACCAGATTATTAAACTGGAAATGAAACTTGAAAAACTCAGCAAAGAGTAATGACACAGGAAAGAAAGCCTCAAAATTCACTGTCTTATTATCTTCCCCTGCCTCCGGCGTCAGAGTATCTCCCCACTTCTGTTAAAGAAATGAAGGCTCTGGGATGGGACAGTGTTGATATTGTTCTGTTCACCGGAGATGCCTATGTGGACCATCCTTCTTTCGGGACAGCCGTGCTTGGACGTGTACTGCAGAAAGCCGGCTATAAAGTGGCCATAGTCCCCCAGCCTAACTGGCAGGATGATCTGAGAGACTTTAAGAAATTCGGTGCCCCAAGACTGTTTTTCGGTGTCTCGGCCGGAGCCATGGACTCAATGGTTAATCATTACACAGCAGCACGCAGAAGGCGCAGTGACGATGCGTATACTCCCGGGGGCCGTCACGGCGCAAGGCCGGACTATCCCACAGTGGTTTATACCAACATCCTGAAAGAATTATATCCTGATACGCCAGTTGTGATAGGAGGTATTGAGGCCTCTCTACGCCGTGTCTCACACTATGATTATTGGCAGGACAGACTGCGTCCCTCCATTCTCATGGACAGCAAGGCAGACATGCTTCTGTATGGCATGGGTGAGAAGTCAATACTTGAACTGGCACAAAGGATGGATTCAGGTGAAAAAATATCAGAGATAACTGATCTGAGGCAGAGTGCTGTTCTCCTGCCTGCAAATGAAGCTCCGGAATCATCAGATAAGGATAATATTGTCCTGTGCTCATATGAGGACTGCCTGCGAGATGCCCGCAAACAGAGCGCAAACTTCCGTCACGTGGAAGAACAGAGTAACGCCGCTGACGGAGGCGCGACCTTATGGCAGATCCATGAGAGAAAGGTACTTAAGGTAAATCCCATGTTCCCGGCCATGGAACCGGGAGAGATAGATACATCCTTTGACTTGCCTTATACGCGCTTACCCCACCCGCGTTATAAAGGTAAACGCATACCGGCATACGAG
>CAMWLS010000018.1 GCA_947175205.1 uncultured Porphyromonadaceae bacterium
TTTTTTCAACCCTAAGACTGATTACGACCTTCCTCTACGTCTCGTGGGCTCGTAGATGTGTATAAGAGACCTATTATGACAATACTTGACATGGGCTTCAAAATGTATTAACTTTGCAGTTGATTTTGCCCTTAACAGGCACAATTTGTATAATAGCCTTTCATTTTCAGCCGCCACATGTCTGAAACCTCTCATAAATCTTCTGCACGAGTATCCATTCTTGGTTCCCGCCTGACATCAATTGTCAGTGTCACACTGGTACTCCTTATTTTAGGCGTTATAGGAATAGTTTTTATAGCATCCCAGAGCGCCACTCGCGAGCTTAGAAGCCACACACCCCTGACCGTAGAACTTGAGAACGATACCACAGATTCCACTGCCACAGCTCTGACAAGATATTTCGGGCGCACTCCATACGCAGCCACAGTCCAGTATCTCTCAGCACAGGAAATACTGGAGCAGGAAATGAGCGTTGACCCGGGCAGAATAGATCCTGAACTGCTGGACACCAATCCTTTCAGCGCTGAAATCACAGTAACACTTAAGCCTGAATATTCCCACCCTGACAGTATCGCAGCCATCCGCGCCTCGCTGGCCGGAAATCAGTATATCTCCTATATTAGTGTTGAAGCTCCGGTGGTTGAGCAGAGCATCAGTTTTGCAGACCGCCTCACGCTAATTCTCATCTGTGTGGCTGGCGCAATGCTTCTTATTTCCTTTGTCCTTATTAATAACACCATATACCTCTCTGTTTATTCACGCCGCTTCATCATACACACCATGAAACTGGTGGGTGCTACCGGCTCATTTATCCGTGCACCATTTATTCGTGCAGGACTTGTCTGCGGTCTGATTGCAGGCATCCTGGCTTCCGGAATTTTAGCCGCTTCCACACCCTGGATAAGCTCACAGATGGTTACCATTACCGGGGAGAATCCCCTCCCGTGGGATAAGATGAGTATACTGCTTGGTGCTTTGGTAATTATAGGCTTACTCCTGAGCACCCTGGCGGCCACCATGGCTACAAACAGATATCTGCGTAGCAGCTACGATAAAATGTTTAAAAAGTAAATTAACCATATGTCAGACTCATACAGTAAAAAATCCGCAAACAAAACACAACGCGCCACCAACCCGCGCAATCAGTTCAGCACCTCTGCGGAGAAGCCCCTGATAGAGAAAGTCCCGGCTGAAAAGCGAGCCCTCATGCGAAATAACTATTTCTGGATGTGCATTTCCGGAGCCCTGATAGTTTTAGGTTTCGTTCTCATGGCCGGCAAGGCATCCGGTTTTGATGCCTTTAATCCAGACATTTTCAGTACCCGCCGCATAGTAGTGGGACCATTCATAACCTTTTTGGGATTCATCCTTATGGGTATAGCCATCATACTTAAGCCCTCTGACAAACTAATTCCAACTTTCCGCAGTGATAAAAAAGAAACGGAAATATCTGAAGAAAAATAATGGATACATTACAAGCTCTGATAATGGGTATAGTGCAAGGTCTGGCTGAGTACCTGCCCATAAGCTCTTCCGGACATCTGGAAATATGCCGCGAGATTTTAGGCCTCGACCTTCCCGCTGAGGCCGCTCTTGAATTTGATGTCACCTTACACGTAGCCACAGTCCTCAGTACCATTGTGGTCCTGTGGCGCGAGTTTCTCCCCCTTTGTACATCATTC
Source organism: uncultured Porphyromonadaceae bacterium (assembly GCA_947175205.1). Taxonomy (GTDB): domain Bacteria; phylum Bacteroidota; class Bacteroidia; order Bacteroidales; family Muribaculaceae; genus CAG-873. The sequence goes on from CAMWLS010000018.1 coordinate 1,683, forward strand.
TTCACCTTCAAGCGGGACAGTAACTTTTACTACGTATGTAAGATACTGGTATCATGCATTCCCGTAGCCATTGTAGGCCTGTGCTTCAAGGACTTTGTTGAACAGTTCTTCGGCAGCGGCCTGCTCACCGTTGGTATCTGCCTGTGCATAACTGCAGCACTTCTCGCATTCAGCTACTTTTACCGCACCCGCCCGCTCATAAATGCGCCGGCCGGCTCTCATCCTTACAAAGGACGTGACATAACCTGGATTGACGCCTTTGTCATAGGTTGTGCGCAGGCTGTGGCTGTTTTACCCGGCCTTTCACGCTCCGGTTCAACCATTGCCACAGGTATAATTATCGGTGACCGCCGCGACCTCCTGGCTCGTTTCTCTTTCTTCATGGTAATTATCCCCATTCTGGGTGAGGCCCTTCTGGATTGCAAGAAGATTATTGCCGGTGAAAGCAGCGGTAACATAGAATTTATCCCCCTCCTTGTAGGCTTCCTTGCATCATTCATTGTGGGATGCTTGGCATGTAAGTGGATGCTCAAAATAGTTCAGCGTGGTAAAATGATATGGTTTGCCGTTTACTGTCTTATTGTGGGTATAATCTGCATTATTTTCTAAAATGAACTTCATAGAAGGAGAAATAATATATATAGACAAACCCCTGAAATGGACATCCTTTGATGCCGTCAGCCGTATCCGCAAAGTTATCAGCCGCAGGCTTGGTATCAAAAAACTTAAGGTGGGGCATGCAGGGACTCTTGACCCCCTGGCCACAGGAGTAATGATACTGTGCACAGGCCGAGCCACTAAGCGCATTGAGGAACTCCAGGCAGGTGTCAAAGAATATATAGCCACCATACGGCTGGGCGCCACCACACCATCTTTTGACCTTGAGACAGATGTTGACGCCACATATCCCACTGACCATATCACAAGAGAGCTGGTAGAGCAAGTTCTAAACGCCTTTATAGGGACAATAGAACAGCTGCCTCCCGCTTTCTCCGCAAAGAAAGTTGATGGTCAGCGGGCATACCTCCGCGCCAGGAAGGGACAGGAGGTAGAGCTCAAACCCAAGACTCTGGTAATTGATGAAATTGAGCTCATGGACTTTTCTCCACAGGAAATTACCATTAGAGTGCTCTGTGGCAAAGGCACCTACATCCGCGCACTGGCGCGCGACATAGGACTGGCCCTTAATTCCGGCGCCCACCTTACCGCCTTACGACGAACCAGAGTTGGAGACATTACTGTTAAAGACTGTCTCACCATAGAAAAGGCCGTGGAATTACTGTCCTGCGTGCCCGTGGAATTTCCTGAGGACTATCCCATCCCGGAAAAATTAAAAAACTAAAACATAGAACAATTTCCCATATCTGATGAAACTGTCACAATTTCACTTCAATCTCCCAGAAGAACACATTGCCAAATATCCCGTTCAGCACCGTGACGAATGTCGCCTGATGGTGGTCAATCGCAAAACCGGCGAAATACAGCATAAGATTTTTAAAGACATTCTGGATTACTTTGGCGAGGGTGACCTGATGCTCTTCAATGACACCATGGTATTCCCGGCTCTCCTGTACGGAAACAAAGAGAAAACCGGTGCCCGTATAGAAGTTTTTCTGCTGCGTGAGCTCAATGCTGAAAACAAACTCTGGGATGTCCTGGTGGAACCCGCTCGCAAGATTAGGATTGGTAACAAATTATACTTTGGAAATGATGAAGCCATGGTTGCAGAGGTGATTGACAACACCACCTCGCGCGGCCGCACACTCCGCTTCCTCTATGACGGTGATCATGAGGAATTCAAAAAAGCACTTTTTGAGCTGGGAAACACACCCGTTCCCCAGTATCTCCAGCGTGACCCTGAACCGGAAGACGCTGAGAATTATCAGACCATCTACGCCGCAAAAGAAGGCGCTGTGGTGGCTCCCGCTGCCGGGCTGCATTTCTCACGCGAGCTAATGAAACGCCTTGAAATAAAGGGCGTTGAACAGGGCTTTATTACAGTCCATAGCGGACTGGGGACATTCCGTGAAATAGATGTGGAAGACCTCACCAAGCACCGCATGGACTCTGAAGAAATGGAAGCCACTGAAAGCCTGGTGAACAAGGTGAATCAGGCTAAAGATGAAGGCCGCCGTATATGCGCCGTGGGCGCTTCAGTTCTCCGCGGAATTGAAAGCGCAGTCAGCATGGGCGGGCACATGAAAGTATACAAAGGTTGGACTAACAAGTTTATCTTCCCCCCTTATGACTTTACAGTAGCCACCTCGCTGATTTCCAATTTCCATCTCCCCTACTCCACCATGCTCATGCTTGTAGCTGCTTTCGGCGGCTATGACCTTATTATGAACGCATATCAGGAGGCCATCAAAGAGGGTTACCGCTTTGGAGCTTATGGTGATGCCATGCTCATCATCTGACATTACACCATTTTTTCGGGACCCCAATTCCGTACTGATTCACAGAAATACAGGTGTTTAAATACAAATATACCGTTATCTTACTCTTACTGCTGGCCGTGCTCCCGGGCATGGCCGGCTTGAGCCGTGCTGTAATGGAAGACTCTGAATCCCCCATGCCGGCTGATAGCGCTATATCTGACTCCCCCGTATTCCTGACTCAGGATGGTGATTCACTGCTCAGCCACGGCACTGACTCACTGATCTTGCTCCAGCCTGAGCTTCCGGATTCTGACACCCTGAAACGCTACAAATCCAGAATAGTACGCACACGCACTGACCTGGACAACTCCGTCAAGTTCAGCGCTTCTGACTCCATGGTACTCCTCCGCCGTGACAGCGCTTACCTCTTTGGAAGCGGAAACGTGGAGTACGGTGAAATTGACCTCAGGGCAAACATCATATCCATGAACCTCCACAACAGCACCGTGGATGCCCAGGGCACCTATGACAGCCTTGGCACGCCCCTCGGAACACCGGTGTTTAAAGAAGGCCAGGATGAATATGAAGCCCGTACAATGAGCTATAACTTCCGTACTCAGAAAGGTTATATCACCAACGTCATCACCCAGCAGGGTGAAGGCTATCTCACCGGAGGAATCACTAAAAAAGACTCCACTGACGCCTTTTATATAAAGGACGGACGCTACACCACATGTGATAATCATGACTGTCCCCATTTCTACTTCAATATAACCCGAGGAAAAATGCGCGCAGGTAAAGACGTTGTCACCGGTCCCGTTTACATGGTTCTTGCCGGCCTTCCACTGCCGCTGGCACTCCCGTTTGGATATTTCCCGTTTTCTGAGAATTACTCTTCAGGCGTGATTTTTCCGTCATTTGGTGATGATTACCAGCGCGGATTCTATCTGAGCAACGGAGGATATTACCTGGCACTCTCTGACTACGCTGACCTTGCACTCACCGGTGAAATTTACACCAAGGGCTCATGGGGCATCCAGGCGCGCTCCAGCTACGCAAAGAGATACAAGTTCTCAGGAAACTTCAACATCTCATTCCTCAAAACCATTTACGGCGAGAAAGGTGATCCTGACTACTCTGCTATGACCAACTTCCAGGTCCTCTGGAGTCACAATCAGGATTCTAAAGCTAATCCCAACCTGAATTTCTCTGCATCAGTAAACTTTGCCACAAGCGGTTACCTGCGTAATGACGTTGCCTCATATTATTCCAACGCATTTACAGAAAACACCAAGAGCAGTACTGTTAACATGACTTACCGGTTCCCGGGAACCAAGTGGTCTGTTTCCGCAACCATGAATATATCTCAGAGAACACAGGACTCTACTCTGGCCGTGAGCTTCCCCAATTTCACCGTAAACCTTTCACAGGTGGCACCGTTCAAGCGCAAACATGCTGCCGGAGCTGAAAAATGGTATGAGAAAATACGCCTCTCTTATAACGGACAGTTCCAGAACTCTCTGACTGCTAAACAGGACCAGTTTTTCAAAAAAAGCCTCATTAAAGACTGGCGCAACGGCATGCGTCATAACATCCCCATTTCCGCCACCTTCAATGCCTTCAATTACCTTAACATCACGCCCTCTGTAAACATCACTGACCGCATGTACACACAGAAAGTACGCAGACAGTGGGACCCTAACGCAGCCGCTGAAGTGGCGGACACCACATACAGCCTCTATAATGTGTATGATTTCAACGCCTCTCTGTCCCTTGACACCAAGGTTTACGGTTTCTGGCAGCCGCTGGGCTTTCTGGGGAAAAAGATTAAAATGATTCGTCATGTCATGACACCCTCAGTATCACTGAGCGGTGCACCTGACTTCGGTTCCAAGTTCTTTGGCTATTACGATACTTACACATACATTGACCCTCAGGGTAATCCGCAAGAAGTAACATACTCCATGTTCCCTAACGCATTGTACGGCGTTCCCTCACGCGGCAAGCAGGGAGTGGTAAGCTTTAATCTTGCCAATAATCTTGAAATGAAAGTACGTCAGGATAACGACTCCGTTCCTGACGCAGAAAAGAAAATATCCCTGATAGAAAACCTCTCTATTTCTGAAAGCTATAATTTTGCCGCTGACTCATTAAACTGGAGTAACATCAACACTAACCTGCTGTTGCGCCTTACCAAGAATTTTAATCTTAATCTGAACGCAGTCTGGGACACATACACTTACCAGCTGAACCAGAACGGAAATCCAGTCCGTGTGAACATTCCCCGCTGGAAAGCCGGCAAGGGTCTCGGACGCCTCAGTAGCACAGGTACTTCTTTCAGCTATACATTTAATAACGATACCTTCCGCAAGAAGAACAAGAGAACAACGTCTCCGGAAACATCCGCTGACCCCAACTCACAGGACAGCAACCCCAACTCCCCGTCTGACTCTGACGGCGATGATGCCATAATCCTTGATGATGGATATGAGAAATGGAAATGTCCATGGAGCTTGACGCTTAACTACTCCATCTCATACGGTTACGGAGCTTTTAACAAACAGAAAATGGAGTATGACGGAAAGATTAACCAGAATCTGAGCTTCTCCGGCAACATTTCTCCCACCCCAAACTGGAACTTCTCATTCATGGCTTCATATAACTTTGACACCAAAAAACTGGCTTACATGAACTGCAACATCAGTCGTGACCTGCACTGTTTTGTCATGAGCGCCAGCTTTGTCCCCGTAGGACCGTACAAGAGTTATAACTTCCACATTGCCGTGAAATCCTCCATGCTCTCTGACCTCAAATATGACAAGCGCTCCTCTCTTTCAAACGGAATGCAGTGGTACTGATACAGTTTCAGTCTCACTTATCCGTAACCGGAAAACTGTATAACCACATTTCCTGATAAAGAAGTCCACCCCACAAAGTTTTGAATTTAACTTTTGTGGGGTGGGCTTCTTTATTAGGGATAATAGTTAGCGCCCGGTTCTCAATATATAAGGGATAGGTTCTCTCAGCGCCACAGGACTCTTCTCCTTTAGAGTGCGCAAGCCGGCCATGGCCTCCTCCATTGTGCGGTAACTCCCGCTCAGGATGAAATAATAAGGTTCAGAAGTCTCCACTATAAATGCACCCGGAAAGCCGCCCTCCACCAGGCGCTCCCGCAGTGACATGGCATTAAACTTCTGCTTGAACTTACCGGCCACAACGGAAAAAGGTTTCAGACTCTCCGCAATACCCCCGCCGTCAGCCGTAATCCTGACATGACGTGTCACCACATCCGCCGTATCTGTTCCTGACACAACATACTCGCTTGAAGATGCCTTTCTCAGCTTTCCATATATGGTACTGTCCAGCTGCTCACGCGCATCTCCGCCACGCATGGCACGCTCATAGGCAGCCTTATAGTGCTCCTGTGAGGGCTTACAGCCCGATGGTAAAAGAGCCCATGCAAGGACTCCGGCCAGATAAATCAGAGTGCGCTTCCTCATTTTACTTTACCTTATAACCCGCTGCGGTAAAAGCCTCGCGGATGCTCTCTATATGGTCATGGTCGCGCGTCTCAAGCTCCAGCCTTATAGTACAGCCGTTGATTGAACCTGAGCTGTTTATACGTTCATGAGTTACAGAAATTATATTGCCGCCTAACTGCGCCACAACATCACACACACCTGAAAGCTGACCCGGTTTATCATCAAGATCTATGATGAATGAGTGATTACGTCCGCTCTTGTTCAAACCCTTGTTAATTACTCTGCTCAGGGTGTTGACGTCAATATTTCCTCCTGAGACAAGACACACCACCTTCTTACCCTTGATGGGTACCTTATTAAACATGGCGGCTGCCACGGCAACGGCGCCGGCGCCCTCAGCCACTATCTTCTGATTCTCCAGCAACAGAAGAATGGCTGCGGCAATCTCATCATCAGAAACTGTCACGACCTCATCCACATACTTGTTGCACATCTCAAAAGTATTTACTCCGGGCTCTTTCACTGCAATACCGTCTGCAATGGTATTCACCTCATTAAGATGACTGATACTGCCTTCCTGCAGGGACGCCACCATGGAAGGCGCGCCTGATGACTGCACTCCATACACCTTTATCTCCGGTCTCAGAGTCTTTATTGTGAAGGCCACTCCGGAAATCAGGCCGCCACCGCCTATAGGCACTATTACCGCCTCAACATCAGGCAACTGTTCCAGTATTTCAAGAGCAATGGTCCCCTGACCCGCTATAACCTTCTCATCATCAAAGGGGTGCACAAAGGTATAACCATATTCTTTCTGAAGCTCCATGGCACGCGCATAAGCATCATCATAAACGCCGGGTACCAGACATACTTCTGCTCCGAATGCCTTGGTTGCCTCCACCTTTGATATGGGAGCTCCGGCAGGCAGACATATGAGTGACTTTATACCGTTGTGCGTGGCTCCAAGTGCTACACCTTGCGCGTGATTTCCAGCCGAGCACGCAATTACTCCGCGGGCTTTCTCCTCGTCTGTAAGCTGGGAAATTTTATAATACGCTCCCCTGAGTTTAAATGAACCGGTCAGCTGAAGATTTTCTGCCTTAAGATACACTTCCGCCTCATTGTTTACTTTAGGAGCAGGTATGATAGCAGTGAGCCTGGCTACATTCTTAAGCACGGCAGCTGCATTAAATACATCACTGATTTCAAGCATAGTCTTTGATTTTTTCTTACATTGCAAAGTTAATAAAACGAAATAAAAAATGTATCTTTACGGCCAAATTTATTTGTATGGCTAAACCGGAATACATATTAAAAAATCGCAAGTGGCTGGAAGAAAAGGCCGCAGAACCCGGAGTGATGCCTCTTGATAAAGGCATATTTTATAAAGTTCTTAAACGCGGCAACAGCGCTCTCCCCTCTCCACGACGCAACAGCGTGGTCTCTGTGCATTATACCGGTCGCACCATTAACGGCAAAACCTTTGACAGTAGCCGTGGTGGCACTGCCCCCGCTTTTCGTCTCACTGACCTAATCCCCGGATGGATTATTGCCCTACAGCAGATGCATCCCGGTGACCGCTGGGAACTTTACATCCCGGCTGAACAAGCATATGGAAAGTTTAATCAACCGGGCATCCCGGGCGGCTCCACCCTCATTTTTGATGTGGAACTGCTTGCTGTCCATTAATAAATATATTATGAAAAAATTCATACTTACTCTCTTTGGCGCTCTCATGTGCGCCAGCGCCGCAACGGCCCAGATTGAAATCACTAAAGTAGATGCCTTTAACGGTAGTGAAGCCGCCTTTATGGATATGGCTGTGACAGCCGCTGAAAGCTCTGTTGTAGACGGCGGTGTTGCTGACGGCGCAGTTATCATCCTTAATGGCGCATGGCATGCCACCGGCAAGCCCGCAAACGGCAAATCATCCATTGAAGTAGCCCTCTCAAAGGCCCGCAAGAAAAACCTTAAGGAAGCCGTAATTTACTCAGTGGCACAGCCCACCACTGCTGCCGGTAAAGCCCTGGCTGAAGCGGCCGTAAAGGAAGTTGTATTCCTTATCCCCGCTGAGCGCGTGGTGGCTAACGGAATCTATAAACAGGAGGACTACACTCACGCAGAAACTGATTCTGAAGAAACATCCGCTGTACCCGCCCGTAACGTGGCTGACCCATCTCTGATTAAAGCCCTGAACCTCAAGTAAGGTCCTTTGAAGCTTCTTTATAATACTCCTTAAGCTTGTTTTCAAGCATCTGGGCAAACTGATAATTTTTCATTCCCCATTTCGGGGCTATAACCATATCTGAGGGTGCCTGCGCCACAAAGCGGTCTATCGCTATGTGAGCCGGCACCCTTGAGATTATCTTCATACACAACTGTGAATAACTTTCAGGCGTAAACAGGGTAATATCCGCATTACCGGACTCATACATCCGGGCCAGTGGAGTTCCCTTAATTACCTGTAGCTGATGAAACTTTAGGACCTCCGGAGATAAAGCACACGCAGCGTCCACCGTCTCCAGCATCATCTTTTCATCCTCTCCCGGCAGGCCCATTATGAAATGCAGTCCCACCTTAAGACCTGCTTCATGACTGCGTTTAACCGCATCCACGGTTTGTTCCCAGCTGTGACATCTGTTTATCAGCTCCAGCGTCCGGTTATGCGCACTCTCTGCCCCATATTCCATGAGCACCTTACACTCTCGGTTAAGCTCGCTTAACACATTCAGAAGCTCATCAGGAACGCAGTCTGGCCTGGTACCAATTATTATACCCACAGTTCCCTCCGTGGCTGCTGCGCGCCTGTACAAGTCCATAAGACGGTCCATCTGTCCGTGCGTACTGGTATAACTCTGGAAATACACCAGAAAACGCATATCCTTATACTTACGCCTGAAAAATTCGCGTCCGGCATTTATCTGTTCCTCCAGACTCTGCCATGCATTAAGCCCCACGGGGGAGAAAGAGGCATTATTGCAGTAAATACAGCCACCTCGCCCTAAAGTGCCGTCACGGTTGGGACAGCTCAGACCCACATTCACCGGAATCTTCTGAACCTTTCCGGTAAAGATTTCCGCTAAAAACTCACTGTATTCCTTAAAATATCTTCCCATATTATACCCTGGCAAGACGCGCTTCCAGCATGGCATCAGCCATCATCATGGCAGCCACGGCTTCAACCACCACCACCGCACGCGGAAGCACACAAGGGTCATGACGCCCGGTGATACTCACCATACATTCCTCGCCTGAAGTATTTACAGTGCGCTGAACACATGCGATGGAAGCCACAGGCTTGAAAGCAACCCTGAATTCTATGCTGTTCCCGTTGCTTATACCTCCCTGTATGCCGCCGGAATAATTAGTCCGGGTGCGCACCTCTCCGTCTTCAGTATAAAACTCATCAGCCACCTCGCTACCGCGCAGTGTACAGCCCTCAAATCCCATACCGTACTCCCATCCTTTGGCAGCCGGAATACTCATTATTGCGGCTGCCAACCGGCTTTGAAGTTTATCACCCAGCGGCGCACCCCACCCGGCAGGAACATTGTCAATACGGCAGCTGATAAATCCGCCTACACTGTCCATTTCAGCTCTTGCAGCCTGTATAACCTCATTAAACCGCTCCTGGCAGCGTTCTTTCCCAACCTGGTCAATCCGGGCAGAAACCGTTACGCCTGCCGTACGCAGAAGCATCATGGCAAAGGCTCCCGCCACCACACGGCACGCCGTTTCCCGCGCGGATGCACGGCCTCCTCCGCGGTAATCCCTTACACCATAACGAGCCTCATAAGTAAAATCAGCATGACCGGGACGATACACATCACGCAGCTTCTCATAGTCAGCGCTCCGCACATCAGTATTTCTTATAATAAAACCTATCGGAGTACCCGTGGTCTTACGCTCAAAAATTCCGGAAAGCAGTTCCACACGGTCAGCCTCATTACGTGCGGTCCCAAGTTGTGTCCCTCCGGGACGCCTGCGCCGCATTAACTCTTTCAGCAAATCCTCATCCACTTCCAGACCGGCAGGCAGACCGTCAATAATACCGCCTATGGCAGGACCGTGACTCTCACCAAAAGTAGTGAGAGTTATATACTTACCCCAGCTGTTCATTCCTGTACAAGATCTGTTACCGTACCACCAGCATATGCTATCAGCTCCGCAGGATTTATTTTTAACTGTAAACCTCTCTGGCCGGCGCTTACATAAATATAATCATAATCCGTGGCCGTACTGTGGAAAAAAGTTGGAAACTGCTTTTTCATCCCTATGGAAGTGCAGCCTCCACGCATATAGCCTGTAAGCGGCAGCAGCTCCTTTTGCGGAATTAAATCAGCCTTCTTGGAACCCGCGGCAGCTGCGGCCTTCTTAAGGTTTACCTCTTTATTCCCCGGAACCACACATACAAAATATCCGGTCTTTTCTCCATGGAGTACCAGGGTCTTGAAAACACGATTAATATCTTCACCTAACTCCTCAGCCACATGGTCCGCCGCCAGATTATCAGGATCTACCTTATATGGAATAAGTTCATATGTTATGCCCGCCTTATCCAGCAGGCGCGCGGCATTTGTTTTCTGCATCTTACTCATAATTCGCAAAGATAATAATATTTAGCTCCTCATACAACATATTCCATGCTTCCGCGTTATTATATCACCTGACCGCACTTAATTAAGAATATTCCTGTATTAAAAGACATTTCTATGATTCTGTATTACATTTTCATCCTTCTTTTTGTTGCCATAGGGATTTCATGCATTGCTTACAGTGTAGTTCACATATTCCACTTGAATCCCCGTTGCGCTACATATTCTGAAAACTGCTCGCACCAGATAAGAAATATCCTGGGAGGCATAGGGCTCATAGCACTGGGCTTCCTCTTTTATATCACAAAAATCACAGATATAGCCATATAAGGCTTATACAAGAAGTATATGTCAGCCATATGACCTTATAACCACTCATAAGGCCATAGCTGACGTCATACACTGTTACGCCGCTTTAATAACATATTTTTTTAAGCCTCTGATGCTGTCACAAAAAAAATTACTACTTTTGCGTTATTAAAGCATTTTCACTCTATGATAGATAAAATTAACGCCCTGCGTGCTGAAATTGCCGCCATAAATACTGCAACAGCGGAACAAGCTGAAGCTTTGCGTATCAAATACTTAAGCAAGAAAGGTGCCGTAAATGCACTTATGGCTGACTTCCGTAATGTACCCGCTGAACAAAAACGGGAAATTGGTCAGGCCATAAACGACCTTAAGAATTTTGCAACAGAACATATTAATCAGCTACGCGAATGCTCACAGCAGTCAGTCCGGGAGTTTGCCCACATTGACCTTACCCGTACACCCGCTCCCGTGCGCCTGGGAACACGTCACCCCCTGTCACTGGTAAGGGAGCAGATTATAGACATCTTCCGCCGTCTGGGCTTTAATATTGCGGAAGGACCTGAAATTGAAGATGACTGGCACGTTTTCAGCAGCCTCAACTTTGCTGACGACCACCCTGCCCGTGACATGCAGGACACATTCTTCATTCAGCGTAACCCTGACGTACTCCTGCGCACACACACATCTTCCGTGCAGACACGCGCCATGGAGCACACCCAGCCCCCCATCCGCATTATTTGTCCCGGACGCGTTTACCGTAACGAGGCCATAAGCGCACGCGCGCACTGCTTCTTCCATCAGGTGGAAGCACTGTATGTTGACACTGATGTCACCTTTGCTGACCTGCGTCAGACACTGCTCTACTTTGCACGCGAGATGTTCGGACCGGAAACCAAGATTCGCCTCCGCCCCAGTTACTTCCCCTTCACTGAACCCTCTGCAGAAATGGATATCAGCTGCAACATCTGCGGTGGCAAAGGCTGCGGATTCTGCAAACACACAGGATGGGTTGAGATTCTCGGTTGCGGTATGGTAGACCCCAACGTTCTGGACGCTTGTGGAATTGACTCTAAAAAATACACAGGCTTTGCTCTCGGAATGGGCGTGGAACGTATCACCAACCTTAAATATCGCGTGAATGACCTGCGCATGTTCTCTGAAAACGACATCCGCTTCCTTAAAGAATTCACATCAGCAAGATAAAGAAAATCGCTCATGCCGCATTAGCGGTATGAGACTCCATTTTATCAGGCTCTTATATCTCGTTTTATCAGATACTTACATCTCAGATAAATGTCTGCATCAGTTTTAAATACCCTCCTTGACATAGCTTTTGTAGCCGCCGGCGGAGCCTTAGGCGCTACTTCACGCTATGGAGTGGAACACATGGGTATCTTTGACAATGATAAATATTACTATACCGTTGCCATAAACATCACCGGATGCCTGGTAATTGGTATACTCTGGGGTCTGCTGCATTACTGGAACGCTCCGCGCGGCTGGTACCTCTTTCTCCTCACAGGATTCCTGGGAGGGTATACCACATACTCCGCTTTCACACTGGATGCAATAGAACTTATACACAAAGACATGCCGTGGAGAGCGTTGTGGTATGTTGCCATTACCTTCATAGGAGGCCTTGGTGGCTGCGCGGCCGGCTTTTATAGCATAATGAAAATATTCAAAATAAACTATTGAGTAGCACCTCAGCTATGCGTCAGCAGGAACGATATCGCAGATTGGTGGAACGCTTTGAGCAGATTATGCCCGTGGCTGAGACCGAGCTACATTTTGATTCCCCCTATCAGCTACTGGTGGCCGTCATCCTCTCCGCCCAGTGTACTGACAAGCGCGTTAACATGGTGACTCCTGAATTCTTCCGCGCTTTTCCTGACGTTTATAAACTGGCTGAAGCCACGGAAGTAGAGATTTTTGAGTACATAAAAAGCATCTCGTACCCAAACAACAAAACACGGTCACTGAAAGGCATGGCCCGCATGCTGGTGGACAAATTTAACGGAGAAGTCCCGGATAATATTGATGACCTCCTGCTCATTCCCGGCGTAGGCCGTAAGACAGCAAACGTAATACTCTCCGTCATCTTTAACAAGCCGGCCATGGCAGTAGACACCCACGTATTCCGTGTCAGTGAACGCCTGGGACTCACCACACGCAGTAAGAATCCGCTTCAGACGGAACGCAAGCTGACCGCAGAACTGCCTAAGGACATCATTGCCAAGGCCCACCACTGGCTCATTCTCCATGGCCGCTACGTATGCAAGGCACGCAAGCCCCTTTGTGATCAGTGCCCACTCACTGATTTATGCCGTCACTACTCCAAGACTCACCCTGAGAATAAAGATAAAGAACAGTAAAAACCGTCCTTACTTTCATTACACCGTGGGAGAAACCTTCCTTTTTATCATAGAAATGCTGGGTACCGTGGCCTTTGCCATCTCCGGCATACGTCTGGCTGCAGCAAAGAGATTTGACTGGTTCGGAGCCTACGTTGTAGGACTCGTCACCGCCATTGGGGGCGGTACACTCCGTGATGTACTCCTTAACGCCCCCGTTTTCTGGATGCAGACATGGTCATATCTTGGCGTAACCGGAATATCACTTCTGGCGGTGATCATCTTCCGCCGTGCTCTGGTTGGCGGTATGCGCACCCTATTCATCTTTGACGCTATAGGTCTGGCCCTCTTTGTGGTTGTTGGAATTGAAAAAACACTTATTTACGGATACCCCGTGTGGGTGGCTATTGTAATGGGTATAATAACGGGTTCATTCGGTGGAGTAATACGTGACATCCTCATAAATGAAGAACCCCTCTTCTTCCATAAAGAAATATACGCCACCGCCTGCCTTGCCGGCGGAATAGTTTACTGGCTCCTGATGTACACCGGCCAACTCACCGTGGTCCCACAGATAGGCTGCGCTACCACCGTAATAGGCCTGCGCTGCCTGGCCGCAAGATACCACTGGTCACTTCCCATCCTTAAAGTAGATCCTGCAGCCCTCCCTGAGAATACAGACTCCTGACAAACCCTCCCTTAGATTTCAAATCCACATAAACCCTCCCTTAAAATTCAGACTCCCGGGAGACCCTCCCTTAGATTTCAAATCCACATAAACCCTCCCTTAAAATTCAGACTCCTGATACACTCTTAACATTTTAACCCATAACATGCTTCCCGGCCCTGAACTTACCCGTTTAATAAAATACGGCACAGTAGGAGTGATAAACACACTGGTGTGTCTGGGTGTGATTGCTCTGTGTAAATCACTCCTTATGATCAATCCCCTGGTTTCTAATTTTGCCGGATACACTGCCGGACTCATCTGCTCCTTCTTCTTTAACAAGACCTGGGTTTTCAAGAGCACCGGAAAATACACCTCTGAGGCATTCCGCTTTGCTCTCGGATGGGGCACTTGCTACCTTCTTCAGTTAGGATTTTTATGGTTGATTTGGGAGCACACAACGCTGAAAAACTTTGAACACGCACTAGGGGGGTACACTCTATCAGGCTATGGTATTTCCACTATTCTCGCCATGGTTTTATACACTGTTTTGAACTTTTTATATAACCGTTTTATCACCTTCCGTAACATAAAATGAAACTTTACAGCTGGAATGTAAACGGCCTGCGGGCTCTGGTAAAGAAAGGATTTGAAGACATTTTCTCCGCTCTTGACGCTGATATGCTATGCTTACAAGAGACTAAACTTTCTGATGGTCAGCTTGATATGGAATTTGAGGGTTATACCTCATACTGGAATTACGCCCTCAAGAAAGGATACTCCGGAACGGCCGTATATTCCCGACTCACACCCCTTAAAGTGACACGGGGAATAGGACGGGCTGAACACGACACAGAAGGCCGCGTGCTGACACTTGAATACCCAACATTCTATCTCATAACAGTTTACACCCCCAACTCACAGACTGAGCTTGCCCGTCTGGACTACCGCATGAAGTGGGAAGATGCTTTCCTTCAGTATGTTACAGAGCTGGACCGCACAAAGCCTGTAATAATCTGCGGAGACCTCAACGTGGCGCATACGGAGATAGATCTCCGCAATCCTAAGACAAACAGCCGCAGCGCGGGCTTCACTGATGAGGAGCGGAACTGCCTGACACGCCTGTTATGTTCCGGATTCACAGACACTTACCGCTACCTACACCCTGATACTACAGACGCTTACACCTGGTGGTCATACCGCATGAAAGCCCGAGAGAAAAACGTAGGCTGGCGCATTGACTACTTCCTGATTTCCAACAGATTACTTCCGCAACTGCTCAGCGCTGACATCCACGCAGACATCACAGGCAGCGACCACTGCCCGGTCTCCATTACCCTGGCAGACAACCCATCCTGAACATCCCTGATTCACAGACCGTTATCCTATATCTTTAACTGACACTATGCTCCTCTAAGCAATATTTCCTACCCAATTTTAAGCCTGGGAGCAAATATCTGATAACTAAAAAAGCGATGCCGCCCCGGCTCAGGGACGACATCGCCTTATTTATCTGATGAATAATTACTTAACCACGGGACAGCCTTTACAGCGTTCCATAATTTCAGTAAAGAAATCATTTCCCTTGTCATCTACAAGAATGAATGCGGGGAAGTCCTCAACTTCAATTTTCCATATAGCTTCCATGCCCAGTTCAGGATATTCCAGTAATTCAACACTCTTGATTGAGTTCTGAGCAAGCACAGCAGCCGGACCTCCGATAGAACCTAAGTAAAAGCCACCGTGTTCCTTACATGAGTCCGTAACCTGTTTAGAGCGGTTACCCTTGGCTATCATTATCATGGAACCACCCGCGCTCTGAAATTGATTTACGTAACTGTCCATACGCCCGGCCGTTGTGGGGCCAAAAGAACCGGAAGCCATACCTGCCGGAGTCTTGGCAGGGCCTGCGTAATAAATGGGATGCTTCTTAAGGTATTCTGGCATAGGCTCTCCACGGTCCAAACGTTCCTTAATCTTGGCATGAGCTATATCACGACCCACTATAATGGTTCCGTTAAGTGACAGACGGGTTGACACCGGATACTTGCTCAGTTCTGCAAGAACTTCAGGCATGGGACGGTTAAGGTCAATCTTAACAACCTCACCCTCACCGGCCTTACGGTATTCCTCCGGGATGAGTTCACCGGGATTGCTATCAAGTTTCTCTATCCACAGGCCCTCACGATTAATCTTTGCCTTAACGTTACGGTCAGCAGAACAGCTTACGCCCATACCAATGGGACAAGAAGCACCATGACGCGGCAGACGTATCACGCGTATGTCATGAGCGTAATACTTGCCTCCAAACTGAGCACCAAGACCCAGTTCTTCAGCAGCTTTCTTAAGCTCCTTCTCCAGCTCTACGTCACGGAACGCATGACCCAGCTCATTACCCTTTGTGGGCAGATTGTCATAATACTTCACAGACGCCTTCTTAACTGTGGTAAGATTCATCTCTGCAGAAGTACCGCCTATAACAAATGCAATGTGATAAGGAGGACAGGCGGCTGTTCCCAGGGTACGCATCTTGTCCACAAGGAAGGGGACAAGGGTTTTGGGATTAATTGTAGCCTTGGTTTCCTGATAAAGATAAGTCTTGTTGGCTGAGCCACCGCCCTTGGCAACAAAGAGGAAATGATACTCATCACCCTCTGTGGCGTGAATGTCTATCTGAGCGGGAAGATTACATCCTGTATTCACCTCATCATACATGGTCAGAGGCGCATTCTGGCTATAACGCAGGTTATCTTCAGTATAAGTCTTGTAAACACCTAAAGAGATACGTTCTTCATCATTACATCCGGTGAAAACCAGCTGACCTTTTTCCGCATGGCAGATTGAAGTTCCGGTGTCCTGACAGAAAGGAAGCTGCCCCTTGGCAGCCACCTCCGCATTACGCAGCATGGTGAGAGCCACAAACTTGTCATTCTCACTTGCCTCAGGGTCAGAAAGAATTTTTGCCACCATTTCATTGTGCTCGCGGCGCAGCATGAAAGAACAGTCATGTGTGGCCTGACGGGTCAGCACTGTAAGCGCTTCCGGGTCTACTACCAGAAATTCGTGGCCTCCCCAGTTCTCAACCTTGACATAGTCAGATGTCAGGTGATAATACTCCGTGGTATCAGACCCCAGAGGGAACATGGGCTGATATTTAAAAGGTTTAGTAGCCATATTTAAGCTTTAGTTAAGTATAGATGGTTATTATATCTGTTTCTTTGGTTTTGTGGTTTGGAACGCTTTCAGATAATTAGGCGTACAGTAAGCGGTATCCAGAAATTCCTTCCTGTGCCACGCCAGTTCTGCAAGTGCCACCATTTCAGAGGCCAGCGGTATAATTCCGGGGACAAAAACCACATTATTCCGCAGCATGAACAGCGGCTGTGCCTTATCCATTCCGTCACCCATCATGTACACAGGGCGTCCGCTGTCCATAAGTTCTGAATAACTGTCAGCAGCCAGAATCATGGGACCGGGCTCCCGCAGTACCGTTAGGGCCATATCAAACGCAGCGGTAAACACCTCCATGCGCCTGGCATCTATCATGGGGATAAGAATAGAGTCAGCCTCCGGCTCCGGGTTGTTCCCAAACATTACCGTGGTTGCAAGGAGCTTCAGAGTGTCCACCCCAATCATGGGAATATTCAGTGAATATGCAAGCCCTTTTGCCATACTGAGGCCTATACGAAGTCCCGTGTAGCTGCCGGGGCCCATGGAAACAGCCACGGCATCTACGCGAAGCTCATGAGCCGCAGCATGATCCAGACAGTGTTTCACAAAATCAGCCAGCAGAGAGGCATGATTTCGCGCCTGCGTTTCAGAACGCTGCGTAAGCACCATTCCGTCTGCTGACAGGCATACTGAACATGCCGTGGTGGAAGTGTCTATACAGATGAGTACTGCCATAAGTAATTTTCCGGGAATTTTACGCAAAGTTACATTTTTTTTATGAACACCACCTCTTGTACTATAAAAATTTTTATCTTTGCATTACAGATATAATACACACGGACATGTTACATTCAATGACCGGTTTCGGCCGTGCTGAAGCACACACTGCTGACCATCTGATTACCATAGAGATAAAGACTCTCAACAGCAAACAGCTGGAGCTTTCCATGCGCGTACCATCATGCTACCGCGCCATAGAGGGCGCGCTCAGGAATATGGTCTCACATTCTCTGGAGCGTGGAAAAATAGATATATCCATCTGCCGCGAGAACACATCCGGCAATGTGGCTGTCACCCTGTCTGAAAAAGCACTTGAAGGTTATAAAAAACAGTTTGACACCCTCTCAGAAAAGCTGGGAGTCAATCCTCCGGCTGATTTCTGGAGCGTGGTTACACGCATGCCTGATGTCATGGAGAATAATCTTCCCTCCGCTTCCTGTGCCGCTGAAGAAGATGAATGTAAGGCTGTGGAAAATTGCCTTAAGGAAGCTCTGGAGCATGTGAATTCCTTCCGCGCTACTGAGGGCGCAAAGCTTGAGCTTTTCTTCATGGAGCGCATTAAGGAGATAACTGATTTACTGTGTCAGATAACACCCTATGAGCAGGAACGTGTTCCGCGCATCAAACAGCGCCTGGCAGAAATGCTTGCCAGAATACCTGAAGCAGAGCCTGACAGCAACCGCCTGGAGCAGGAACTGATTTATTACATTGAGAAACTGGACGTGACTGAGGAGAAGCAGCGTCTGGGTCAGCATCTGAGATACTTTATTGAAACTCTGGAGCTCCCCACTCCCGGCCAGGGCAAGAAATTGGGCTTCATCTCTCAGGAGATGGGCCGCGAGATAAATACTTTGGGAAGTAAGAGTAACCATGCAGAGATGCAAAAAATAGTGGTTAGGATGAAAGACTCCCTGGAGCAGATAAAAGAACAGGTCTTAAATACATTATAAAAGTTCATGCAAGACCATAATCACGGGCGTCTTATCATACTTTCCGCCCCCTCAGGCAGTGGCAAAAGCACCATAATAAATGCCATGCTGAAAGAAAAGAAACTGCCTCTGACATTTGCTGTATCAGCCACTAACCGTCCGCCAAGACCCGGTGAGAAAGACGGTGTGCACTATCATTTTTTAAGCACTGAAGAATTTCAGGATGCCATAACCCGTAAACTCTTTGTGGAATACGAGGAAGTATATCCCGGACGTTATTACGGCACACTGCGGTCTGAGCTTGACAGCCGCCTGGCAAAAGGGGAACACGTCATACTTGACCTGGATGTCTGCGGAGGCATTAACGTCAAGAAGCAGTACGGTGCATCAGCCACCAGCATCTTTATCATGCCACCGAGTACTGAGGCATTAAAAGAGCGCCTTACAAGTCGCGGAACGGAGACCCCGGAGACACTTCAGGCACGTCTGCAGAGAGCAGAATATGAAATCAGCCTTGCACCTCAGTTTGACCACTGTGTAATAAATGATGTGCTGGAGAATGCTGTGGACCAGACCACAGAGATAGTAAACAACGCCTTACTGTCTTAAAACAGTTCATAAAAGAAATAACACATTATACACCATATCGCATGAAACGTCACTCACCGCTGATAGCTGTTCCTGACACTGGCGCACCAGTCCAGAAGGTGGGAATCTTAGGAGGCTCTTTCAATCCGGTTCATATAGGACACCTGATGCTGGCGTCATATCTGGTACAGTGGGGCTATGTAGACTCTGTATGGATGACTCTTTCTCCTCTTAACCCCCTTAAAGACGCCCGGCAGCTTGTTCCTGACCTGAAGCGTCTGAACATGATTGCCATTGCCACACGTGACACACCGGGAATTGAGACATGTGATATTGAATTGTCCATGCCTCGCCCGTCATATACCATAAATACACTGGATTTATTAAGACACCGTTATCCCACTAAGGATTTCAAGCTGATTATAGGCAGTGACAACTGGGCTATATTTGAGAAATGGAAGGATTACCAAAGAATTCTTGATGAATACGGAGTGCTGGTTTATCCACGCCCCGGATTTGAGATTAGGAATAGGATAGTTGACGGCATGGAGGTTGTGGACGCTCCCACCACCACCCTCTCAAGTTCTTTCATCCGGGCAGCCTTGGCCAAAGGCAAGGATATGAATATATTCCTCCCGCAGGGCGTTTACAAGTACATATGTGCCAATAAACTGTACATTCCTGAAGATAAACGCTGAAAAGTCTATGGATACAAACTCACTTGCACTTGTGGCACTGGCAAGACAGTACTGTGCTGAGATAGATAATACCGTTCAGAATCCGGTGGAGCGCCCGGCTCTGCTGAAAATGTGCGTGCGCCTGCTGCCCCGTATTTACATTGCTCTCTCTGACTTACCGGATAAAGAATGGGACAGCACCGGATATATATCTAATGTGATAGAAGAAGATGAGTATAACGCTGTGCGTAACCGTCTGCAGGCCATATTAGGAGAGGATGACACTTATCTTGAGGTCTTTGAAGAAGACATGAAATACAGTGACACGCCCATTGCCGCAAGTATCTCTGAGGGTCTTGCTGACATTTATCAGTCCATGTATAACTTCACTGAAACGGTACGTGAGGCTCCGGAAGAAGTAATCACAGAGGCCCTTGAAGCCATTAAGGAAGAATTCCGCACTTTCATTTCCGTAACCATCTGCAATATCATGCGCCCCCTCAACATGCTGTATAATTCATAAAAAGCCATTATTTCTATTTCAGAAGAACCCCTAACATTTATTATCCCATGCAAGAAATAAAATCTCTCCTTAACTTCCTTGACTCTTCTCCGGTGAATTTCTGGGCCGTTGAGACCCTGAGAAAACTGCTTGAGAGTAAAGGATACATACATCTTGACACCGCAGACCACTGGGAAATAAAAACCGGCGGCAAATACTTTATAACTCATAACGGCTCAGCGCTGCTGGCTGTACATACCGGTGATAATCCGTCAGCAGGATTTAAAATAATATCCGCTCACAGTGATTCTCCGGGCTTCAGAATTAAGCCCCACCCCGCCATGCGTACAGCCGGGAACATTATAAAGCTTAACACGGAGGTGTACGGAGGTCCCATATTATATACATGGTTTGACCGCCCGCTGTCCATTGCTGGCCGGGTAATAAGTCGCGGTCAGAATCCGCTCCATCCTCGCACCACCCTTATGCGTGTTGACGCTCCCATACTTACCATTCCTCACCTTGCCATACACTTTAACAGGGCTGTGAATGAGGGCAATCCACTCTCGCGTCAGAAAGATATGCTACCCGTGTTGGGTCACATCTCAGAAAACCTTGAGGCTGATAACATCATTTCGGATTTAATAAAAGAGCATACAGGAATTGACAAAAAAGACCTTCTGGACTTTGACCTTTCTCTTTACGACACCTCAAAAGCAGGGACAGTGGGCCTGGACGGGCAATATATAAGCTCCGGACGTCTGGATGACCTCAGCATGGTACACGCAGCTGTGTGCGCCCTGACTGAAGCCACGCCGTCAGATAAAAGTATGAGCTGCGTAATGGCCATTTTTGACAATGAAGAAACAGGCTCTGGCACCAAACAGGGAGCCGCTTCTCCAATACTGCATCATTTCATGCAGCGCATAGTAAACGGGCTTGGCGGTAATTCGGAGGACTATCTGCGCAGCGTGGCTCGCTCATTCATGATTTCAGCTGACAATGCCCACGGAATACACCCCAACTATCCTGAAAAACAGGATCCCACAAATCACCCGGTATTGGGAGGTGGCCCTGTTATAAAAATCAATGCCAACTGCAAGTATATGACTGACGCAGACAGCGCAGCGGTGTACCGCACCGTCTGTGAGGAAGCCGGTGTCCCGGTACAGACATTTGTAAACCACAGCGATACCGCAGGTGGATCCACTCTGGGCAACATCCTGACCTCTCAGATTCCTCTCAGAGGCGTGGATATGGGAGCCCCGCTGTGGGCCATGCACAGCGTTCGAGAGACTGCCGCGGCCATTGACCACATTTATACAATTAAATCATTTAAAACTTTCTATAACCTTTAATTTACAGACAATGAAAAGAGTATTATTCAGCATGGCTCTTATGCTGTGCGCAGTTATGGGTGCTAACGCAGGTGTCCTGGACGACATATTCAATAAGGCAGCTAAAAATGCAGCAATGGCCATGGATATTCCCGCACAGCAGTTAAAAGAAGAAGGCTTTACAAGCGGCAAGATGGCCATGGTAAATAAAGAACAGGCCATGGAAGCGCTTAATTCAATTCCTGACACTGTGGAGCTTGGCTTCAAAGGAGAAGAAGAGGGAATGAACATCTGTGTATGGATTGAGCCGGAAGGAGAACAGTACGTGGGTCTTGCTTACGTTAACGGTCAGGGCATGTATATGCTCATGCTGATGCGCGGTGAGAAATCAGCATTTGAGAATATGGCTAAGTAATTCCAGACTCAACCTCTTTTAACTTTAAGCTGTACCATTTTAACATGGCTACAGCTTATTTTTTATAATTTATATTTATCACGGTTAAGGGTATTTAAATCAGCATCCACATATTTAAACTTTTCCTTTTCCGCATTGTCTTAGATATAAAACAGGAGAAAAACACCTGCTATGATTCACAATACTAAAATACTAACCATTAAAACTGACAATTATGAAACTGAAACTTATTACACTTGCCCTTGTTGCTTTTTTGGGGATGAACGGCATCAGCGCCATGGCGCAGAACACAGATAACCAGAAAAAGTGCAGCAAGGAAAAGACTGAATGTAAAGCAAAGAAAGACAAGAAGATGCGTGGGGGAATGGATGAAACCGTATTCTTTGAGGGAATCACCCTAACTCCCGAACAGCAGACCAAACTGGATGCCAACAATGTTAAACGCCAGGAAGCACGTAAGGCTGCAATGGCGGACAGCACAAAACAGCGCCCTGACCGAAAGCAGATGATGCGTAATTATATTACCGAGGTTAAGGAAGTTCTTTCACCCGAGCAGTATGTAGTCTTCCTTGAAAACGTGGCCGTAAACCAGGGCAACAAGGCCCAGGCTATGGGAAAGAAGATGGAAATGAAAGCCCGCAAGGATTTAAAGAAAGGTAAGAATGTGGGGCATCAGGAAATGAAAAAGGCTGACGGCAAGTTTGATAAAGCTGTAAAAAACGGCAAGGAGAAGGTAAAAGACATCTCCAAGGCTTCAAAGAAAGAAATGAAAAAGGCCGCCAAAGCCACCAAGAATACCGTTGAAAAGGGTGTTGAAAAAGTAAAGAACATATAACACGCCACTATATTTAATTATTAAGAGGAACACATACTCTTACTTGCTAAACGCGGACGAGGCCATAATTCTCGCCCGCGTTTTATTCAGACCCCATTTTTAGAGCGTTTACACCAAACACTATACCTCTGTTCCGTACTCACCGGGCAGGATAATTTTTCCGTTAATTTTTTCATGATTTTACACCGCACTATGTGTGAGGTGTATTTTTTTTTTGTAATTTTGTGGTCTCAAACACTTTATACATCACAATTTTTCCAATGAGTACATCCAATAACCATTCTGAGGCGGCTTCCATGAAGCCTATCCGCACCGCCCTTGTCTCAGTGTATCACAAAGATGGTCTTGATTATATCCTTAAGAAACTCCACGCTGACGGCGTGACACTGCTCTCTACAGGCGGCACCCGTGAGTTCATTGAGTCACTGGGTCTGCCCTGCAAGGCGGTGGAAGACCTTACAGGCTACCCCTCCATACTTGGTGGCCGAGTTAAGACTCTTCACCCCAAGGTTTTTGGCGGTATACTCAGCCGCCGCGATAACGAAGGTGACCGCAGGCAGACAGAACAGTATGAAATTCCGGCCATTGACCTTGTGATAGTGGACCTGTACCCGTTCAGTGAAACTGTTGCCTCCGGTGCTTCTCAGGAAGATATCATTGAAAAAATTGATATAGGCGGCATATCTCTTATCCGTGCCGCAGCCAAGAACTTTAATGATGTGGTAATAGTGGCATCCAAAGCCCAGTACCCTGTACTTGCCGGAATACTTGACCGTCAGGGCGCAAACACCACACTTGCTGAAAGAACTTTCTTGGCCCGCGAAGCTTTCAGCGTTTCATCAAAATATGACAGCGCCATTTACAACTACTTCTGTGATGTTCAGCCTGAACCCGCCCCCACCGGACTGCGTTACACTCTGGACAACCGCATGAGTCTGCGCTACGGCGAGAATCCTCATCAGGAAGGTTGTTTCTATGGCAATTTCAATGAACTGTTCACTCAGCTTCACGGCAAAGAAATATCATATAACAACCTTCTGGATATTGACGCAGCGGTATCGCTGGGAGCTGAATTTAACGGAGAAGAGCCCACCGTGGCCATTCTCAAGCATAACAACGCATGCGGTCTGGCAACCCGTGGAACCCTCACTGAGGCCTGGAAAGATGCTCTGGCAGGCGATCCGGTTTCAGCATTCGGCGGAGTTATCATTACTAACGCCGCAGTTGACGCGCACGCCGCAGAGGAAATTGGCAAAATCTTCTTTGAGGTAATCATAGCCCCCTCTTACAGCGAGGACGCTCTCACCATTCTGCGCCAGAAGAAAAACCGCATCATACTCCTGCAACACGCTCAGGTAAGCACCACAAAGACCATACGTACGGTTCTCAACGGCGCTCTGGTTCAGGAACGCGACCTTAAACAGGAAGTATCTGAAGACCTCAAGCTGGTGGCCGGTGACAAGCTCACTGAGCAGATGGTTGCAGACATGCTCTTTGCTAACAAAATTGTAAAGCACTCAAAGAGTAACGCCATAGTCCTGGCCCGTAACGGACAGCTGATTGCATCCGGTGTGGGACAGACATCACGTGTTGACGCCCTGTGTCACGCAATAGAGAAAGCAAAATCATTTGGTTTTGATCTTCACGGAGCTGTTATGGCATCTGATGCCTTCTTCCCTTTTGCTGACTGCGTGGAAATAGCACATGCTGAGGGCATAGACACAGTGATACAGCCCGGTGGCTCCATCCGAGACACTGATTCCATTGATTACTGCCGCAATAACGGCATGACCATGGTAATGACCGGATTCAGACATTTCAAACATTAAAATTAACTGTAAAAGTAACGCTGTAAAATGAGACTTTTCTCGCTAACCAAGGAAATAGCCATTGACCTTGGAACCGCAAACACCATAATTATCCATAACGACAAGATAGTTATCAACGAGCCCTCCATTGTGGCACTGGACACGCGCACAGACAAGCTGATTGCCGTTGGTCATGAGGCACACATGATGGAAGGTAAGAGCCATCCGCGTATACGCACCGTGCGTCCGCTGCGCAAGGGTGTGATTGCTGACTTCAACGCCGCTGAGCTCATGATTCGCGGTCTGGTTAAGAAAGCCAGCGCAAAAAACAACTGGTTTTCTCCTTCACTGCGTATGGTGGTGGGCATTCCCTCAGGCTCAACGGAGGTTGAAATCCGTGCCGTGCGTGACTCTTCTGAACACGCTGACGGCCGTGACGTCTACATGATTTATGAGCCCATGGCCGCTGCTCTGGGTATAGGTCTTGATGTTGAGGCTCCGGAGGGTAACATGATTGTGGATATAGGTGGCGGTACCACTGAAATTGCCGTTATCTCCCTGGGAGGTATTGTCAGCAACAAGAGTATACAGGTGGCCGGTGATGACCTCACTGAAGATATAGAGAGCCACATGCGCCGCGCCCACAATGTTAAGGTAGGCACACGTACCGCTGAACAGATTAAACTCCACGTGGGTTCTGCTCTTACTGAACTTGAGAATCCTCCGGAGGACTTCATCATTCACGGTCCCAACGTCATGACTTCACTCCCCATGGAGGTGCCTGTAAGCTATCAGGAAATTAGTCACTGTATAGAAAAGACCATTAGCAAGATAGAGGCCGCTGTCCTGGGTGCCCTGGAACAGACACCCCCCGAGCTTTATGCAGACATTGTACGCAACGGTATCTACCTGGCCGGTGGAGGCGCCATGTTACGCGGTCTTGACAAGCGTCTGACTGACAAAATTGGCATACAGTTCCATGTTGCTGAAGATCCTCTTCTGGCCGTTGCCAAGGGTACCGGAGTGGCACTGAAGAATATTGACAAATTCTCTTTCCTTATCCGCTAAGCTTAGCAATATACACCGCACTGAGCTGTGAATGAGTTCTTTAACTTCTTTCACCGCCACAGCAAGTGGCTGGTGTTTCTGATATACGTAATTCTTAGCTGCGTACTGCTGGTAAAGTCATCCCCTTATCAGCAGCACGTTTACCTTACCTCAGCCAACACCGTGGCATCTGCCGTCTACGGCGGTGCCAATAATGTCACATCATATTTCAATCTCCGCCAGAACAACGAGGACCTGAACCGCAGGAACGCTGAGCTTCAGGCTGAAGTAATTCATCTGCAGCAACGCCTTCAGGACTTGAGCGAGAAATATGGGACAGACACCATGCGTCTGGACAGCACAGTGATGCCATTCCGCTTCATTGTGGCCCATGTGATAAATAACTCCGTGGCGCGACCCTATAACTATCTCACTATAAACAAGGGCTCTGCTGACGGCGTGAAGCCTGAATGGGGCGTAATTGACCAGAACGGTGTGGTGGGAATAGTGAGCAATGTGGGTACTCACAGCGCACGCGTCATTTCACTGCTTAACCCCAATTTCCGGCTCTCCTGCAAGATTAAAGGCAGTGAGTACTTTGGCTCCCTGGTATGGGACGGTAATGACCCGCGCATGGCGTTGCTGGAAGAACTTCCCAGACATACCCAGTTTACACCCGGAGACACCATTGTCACCAGCGGTTACTCAGCGGTTTTCCCCGCCGGAATACCCGTGGGTGTGATTGAGGACAGCGGTGACCATAGGGCCGAGAACTTTTTCACTCTACACATAAGACTGCTATCTGACTTTACCGGTCTTAACAACGTTCAGGTGGTGGTGAATAACCTGCGCCAGGAGCTCAAGGAACTTGAAAGCACTGATGACAACGGCGAAACTAAAAAATATCCCGTAAACTAAAATCTCAGCATCATGAACAAGACTATACTTACATTATTTATACTATATCTGGTGCTGATACCCGTACAGGCTGTTGTTTTCAACAACCTGATACTCTTCAACGTGGCCATACCCATCGTATTCATATACGTAATTATCTCGTTACCTATGACCATTGGTACCAACGTGGCGCTGACTATAGGTTTTTTCACCGGTCTGACCATGGATATATTCATGGATACAGCGGGCATGAACGCTCTTGCATGTACCGTCCTGGCCTTTGTGCGCCGCCCGGTATATCATTTATACACCACACCTGAAGATGATGCCATGGGAATGATGCCCGGCACCCGCACCATGGGAACAGCGGCATACCTGAAGTATCTCTTCTCTATGACCCTGATTTACTGTCTTACTCTTTTCAGCGTTGAAGCATTCCAGTTCCGCAATCTTCCGCTGATGATGCTGCGCATGGCTTGCTCAACAGCCTTCTCATTTATAATCCTCCTGGCTGTCAGCGCTTTTGTGCGCACACGTAAACCTTCTATGCACGGTGCGTAAAAATTATAATCTTGAAAAAAGAAAATATGTAATTGCGGCATTTATACTTATTATTGCCGGCATTTATCTATGGCGTCTCTATGACCTGCAGATTAATGACGCGCGCTATAAGGAGTCAGCTGACTCAAATGCCTTTCTGCGCAAGACGGTGTACCCCTCGCGCGGACTGATATATGACCGTGACAGCATGCTGATAGTTTACAATCAGCCGGCTTACGATGTCATGATAATTCCTAAAGACCTGACACAGTTTGACAGCGTGGATTTCTGCAACACGCTGAACATAGACCTCCCGGTCCTCAGGGAGCGGTTTGCTGACCTGCGGCGCTCTCCGGGATATTCAGCGTATACACCTCAGCGCCTGATTTCTCAGCTATCCTCCCAGGATTACGGACGGCTGCAGGAAAAACTATACCGCTTCCCGGGCGTATTCATTCAGAAAAGAATCATCCGGCAGTACAACGTTAGCTCAGCCGCCAACATTCTGGGTAACATCCGTGAGGTTTCCGGTGAGGATGTTAAAAGAGACGCTTACTATCAGGCCGGTGACTACACCGGTGACCTGGGCGTGGAAAAGAGCTATGAAACATACCTCCGCGGTCAGAAAGGCATGGAAATACTTATCCGTGATGCCCGCGGACGTATTCAGGGACGCTATGAGGACGGTGCCAAGGATGTGCCCGCCATTTCAGGTCATGACCTGTATCTGAGTATTGACATGCGGCTGCAGCAGTATGCTGAATCTCTCATGGTGGGTAAACGCGGTGCCGTGGTTGCCATTCAGCCAAAGACCGGTGAAATACTCTGCATGGTTTCCGCTCCCGGTTACGACCCACGCCTTCTTGTGGGACGTGAGCGAGGTAAGAATTACAAGATGCTGGCTCAGGATGAAAGCTGGCCCCTGTTTGACCGTGCCCTAATGGGTGCTTATCCGCCTGGCTCCACATTCAAACCCACCCAGGGACTTATTCTGCTGCAGGAGAATATTATCACCCCGCAAACCGCATATCCATGCTATCACGGATACATTAACGGCGGCCTGCGCGTGGGTTGCCACTCCCACGGCTCACCGCTCCCGCTTAAACCGGCTCTCCAGACCTCCTGTAACGCCTTCTTCTGCTGGGGATTCAAGGCCATGATAGACCGCAGATCCAAGTACGGCTCTTCAGCCAAGGCTTTTGAAGTATGGAAAAACCATCTGGTTTCCATGGGCTACGGATATAAACTCGGTGTGGACCTTCCCGGTGAAAGCCGCGGATTCATCCCTAATGCCGCATTCTATGATAAATTTTACAAGGAAGGACGCTGGAGCGCCAACACCATAATCTCTGTTTCCATAGGTCAGGGTGAGATTCTGGCCACACCACTGCAGATAGCCAACCTCTGTGCTACCGTGGCTAACCGCGGCTGGTTCATAACACCCCACGTGGTCAGGAATATTCAGGACTGCCCTCTGCCTGAAACCAGCACTGCCGTACGCCGCCCCACCATTGACCCCAAGTGGTATGATGAAGTGGCCCAGGGCATGCGTATGGCCGTCACAGGCGGTACCTGCCGCAGGGCAGCTCTGCCAGGCATAGAAGTAGCCGGTAAGACCGGCACCGCGCAGAACCCGCACGGAAAAGACCACTCTGCCTTTATGGGTTTTGCGCCTTATGAAAATCCGGAAATTGCTATTGCCGTTTACGTGGAAAACGCCGGCTTCGGTGCCACATACGGTGTACCCATAGGCTCACTGGTAATGGAGAAATACCTCACCGGTGAAATCTCTCCGGCACGCAAAGCCATGGAAACCCAGATGCTAACCTCAACTCTTTCTTATGAAAGCCCTAAACGTAAGTCTAAATAACCGCACCCCCTCACTGCTGCGTGACTTTGACTGGTTCACCCTGCTGCTTTACATCCTCATGGTCACCGCAGGCGTGATAAGTATTTACGCGGCAAGCTATGACTTTGATCAGGCTTCACTGCTGAACGCTGATGAGTTTTCCGGCAAACAGATAAGGTGGATAGGGCTGGCTGGAATCCTGGCCTTCTTCATAATGCTCATAGACCCCCGTATGTTTGAGACATACGCCTCCCCCATTTATGTGGTTACCCTTATTCTCTTGCTGATAACACCGTTCATTGCACATGATATAAAAGGCTCGCGCTCCTGGATTTCATTCGGGTCCATGAGCTTGCAACCGGCTGAATTTGCCAAATGCGCCACGGCACTGGCCCTGGCTAAACTCTTTTCAGGATACCAGTTCTCGCTCAATGCCAAACTGTCAAATTACGTAAGAGCCATACTCATCATAGTCTTGCCTATTGTCCTCATTCTGGCCCAGAATGAAACAGGAACAGCCCTGACATTCATGGCTCTTTTCTTTGTTCTATACCGTGAAGGCATGAGCGGCCTCATACTCTTTGCCGCCCTGATGGCTGTGACAATCTTTGTCTGCGCTGTAAAATTTACTGACAGCACTGTCTTGGGCATGCCCTCCGGCGAGTTCTGGATTATGGTGGCCGTTGCAGTCATTATCACGTCCATGACCTTAATATATGAACGGACATTGCGCGTGGTGCGTAATGTCTTTTGCGGAATCGCAGCCGTATGTCTGGCGTGCTGGGCCCTGAGTGCATGGTTTGGAACAGAACTGCGTGCATTGCCCATTGGTTTGGGTACAATAGGCGTAACGGCTGCATATCTCATTTTTGAGGCCTTGCGCACCGGTAAACGCGCCCTGCTCATTCCCGCTGCCACTGCCGTCCTTTCCATAGGATTCATGTTCTCCGTGGGGGCCGCTTTCAACCATCTTCAGCCACATCAGCAACAACGCATAAAGGTAGTGTTAGGCATTGAAGATGACCCGCGCGGCGCTGGATATAACGTAAATCAGTCAAAAATAGCCATTGGCTCAGGCGGCTTTACCGGTAAAGGCTTCCTGAACGGAACCCAGACCAAGCTTAAATATGTGCCTGAACAGCACACTGACTTCATCTTCTGCACCATAGGTGAGGAAGAGGGCTTTGTGGGTGCACTGACCGTCACCTTTCTCTTTCTGGCCATGATTCTGCGTATAATACATCTTGCTGAACGTCAGCCCACCACCTTCGGGCGCGTATACGCTTACTGTGTGGCATCATATCTGATATTCCATTTCTGCATAAACATTGGTATGGTGATAGGATTATGTCCCGTCATTGGCATTCCTCTGCCCTTCTTCAGCTATGGTGGTTCATCGCTCTGGGGTTTTACCATACTGCTATTCATTCTTCTTAAGATTGACGCTGCACGGAAGCGTAAAAGAGTATGACGTGTGAACATATTTGCTGAATGTGCTGTTAAATAATTATAACAAGTACATTCAACTTATAAAAAACACACACATGAGTCCCAGACACTTCATCACAGCTGCTTTATTGGCCACATACGGGCTGTCAGCAGCAGCACAGTCATCTGACGCCCCTCAGGATACTTTCCTTATCCCGGAACGCGCCGTGGTACTTACCGGAGGTAAAGAAATAAAGTTCCACAATCAGGTGGGAATCCTTTACTCAGAGGAGGACCTCAGTTTCAATGATCCCCGCGCTCCCCGCTTTCTCTTCCTTGACCGTGAGGGTAAAGTGGCTTTAGGTATAGGCGGTTATGTAAAAGGCGTGGCCATGTATGACATGGACGGTGCCATTAACAGTACCGGTTTCACCACCTATGACATTCCCGTACCCATGAATCCGGCCCAACGCAACCGTTTTGGTGCTGATGCATCTCACTCTACCATCTTCCTGAAACTTGCCGCCAACTCTGAAAAGCTGGGTCAGATTACAGTTTACATGCAGACAAGCTTCACCGGGGATGACGGCGGTTACGGACTGGCCCTCAAGCAAGCATACGTACAGGTTGGAAACGTTACAGCCGGTAAGGCCCGCTCAACCTTTGCTGACGGAGCCACACAGGCGCCCACCATTGATTCAGAGGGTCCCTCCGGACAGATTGACAAAAAGAATATTCTCTTTAGATATACCACTCCATCATTCAAGGGCTTTAAGGCTGCCGCCTCAATTGAAGTACCCACTGCCACCTACTCCCTGGGTGACGGTCAGAACTCTCAGAGTATAGCTCAGCGTTTCCCTGACATTCCCGCATATATACAGTACGGATGGGATGGCGGTGACAGCCACGTGCGCCTCTCCGGAATCTACCGCAGGCTCAGTTACCGTAACCTGGTGGAAAGCAAGAACTGTTGGGCCAGCGGATGGGGCGTGCACCTGAGCACCATATCTAATATTGCTGCCGGATTCCAGTTCTACGGACACATTGCATACGGTAAAGGAATTACATCATATCTGAATGACCTTGAAGGTGACGGTTATGACCTTATACCCACCAACACCCCCGGTGAACTGAGGGCTCCCAAATCCATGGGATGGGCTGCCGGTATCATTTACAATGCTTCTGACAAGCTCATGATGTCAGCCGGATACAGCCAGGCACATATGTACGGTACACAGATTCTGGGGCCCGACTCATACAAGAACGCAGGATATGCTGTTGCAAATGTGTTCTATAATCTGACTCCTGACTTCCAGATTGGCGCAGAGTATCTGCATGGCATACGTCGCGACATAAACAATCTCAGCGGCCACGCTAACCGCCTGGAAGTGTCCATGCAGTACAGTTTCTGATACATACATTATCATACTTCAGACCCCGCTTCCCGGACTGTGTTAACACCAGGAAACGGGGTCTAAAAATAGTTAAACAGCTGTGGAGCGTTGAAACCAAAGACTCTCCACAGCTGTTTAATATGCAGAAAAACGAAAGAAAAACACATAAAACAGAAAAACACACAAGGTAATACTATGGAAAGAAAAATTTCATTAGATGACATCCGCAAAACTGTGGATGAAGCTTATGAGAACTTCAAGAGTGTAAAAGAAGGAAGCATTGATTCACGTCTGAAAGACGTGGACCCTGAGAAGTTCGGTATCTCCGTTGTACTGACTGACGGTACTGTAATAAATAAAGGTGATGCACAGGAAAAAGCAGCTATAGGCAATATCAGTAAGTTAGCCATAGCTTCCGTACTTCTTGCACAGAATACTCCTGATGAACTTGTAAAGAAAAGCGGCAGCGCTGAATGTTGCTGCCACGGGAAGCAGAAACCTGATATACCCTTCAGTGCACATGGTATACGCGCCGTAAGTGCCGTGGCACCTCAGAATGACCCTGAAGGTAAATATGATATTCTGCTTAACCGTCTTATTGACATGGCCGGTGATGCCCCTGAATTTGATGATAATCTTTACAAGACTCTTTCCGCACAGGCTAAGGAAGCTGACGTAGAGAATAAGATTGCCCAGGCACAGTATGACCTCTATGACAACACCGCCGTGGCTCTTGAGGTATATCTTAAACTTAATTCTCTCAAGATGTCTGCCCAGCAGTTGGCCACTATGGGTGCAACCATAGCCGCCGATGGTGTGAATGTGATAAACAATAACGTGGTATTTGACGGCAGCATTGCGGCTAACATTGTCACACTGGCTGCAATCCACGGAAAAAAGAAAGCCATTCGTGGCTGGCTCATGAGTGTGGGCTTACCTGCAAAAGGAAGTTTTGCAGGCGCACTGGTAGCCATCCTGCCGGGATTTGGCGCCATTGCAGCTTACTCTCCGGAGCTTAACTGCTACGGACGTTCTGCCCGTGGTTCAGAGGCCATAAAGTACATTGCTAATAAACTTCAGCTTAATGTATTTGCCTCTGCACGTGTAAGCGTTGAGAAATAAGACATTTCTCACTTGGTAGCAGACATTATTTGTGACCTTTATGGTTGAATGTTATATAATTCTGCAAGACCGTCCCATGACTTGATGTCACGGGGCGGTCATTGTATATGGACATATTCACTATTTTAGTCTGACTATATTGCTGAGCGGATCAAACTCAATCTGACCGTTCTCAGCCAAGGTACGCAAGCACTCCACTGCAGCGGCACTGTGTCTCCCGAAGGCCGTCCGGACAGTTTCAAGCTTCACACTGCCGCCGCAGGCCTTAAGCCATTTAAGCACCTCAGCCTCCTTGCTCCCGCTATCCCGGACTCTTTTTTTAATCTTTTTCTGTTCACGGCACCAGTCACACTTTCCGCAGTTTCCTGAATCAGCTTCTCCAAAATAAGCCAGCATCCGGGCAGTTCGACAGCCGTCATCGCACCATATAAAACCTATGATGGCCTTAAGCCTTTCACGGGCACGCTTCAGACGGTTGTCATATACTTCTGCAGAGAGAATCACATGCCGCGGCAAAATGCGTCTCTGTGGATAATAAACATATGGAATCTCACGGCGCGGGATATAATCTATTATCTTACGCCTGCGCAGCCCCGTCAGAGTCTCATACACAGCTGTCGTAGGAAGACCCAGGACCTCTCCCATGCGTATTTCATTCACAGCCACATAATCAGTAAAAAGTCCCGGAGAAACGCGCATCATCTCCTGAAAGACAGCAAGCTCTGTATCTGTAAAATCAAGTTCATAAATCTCATGACGCGCAAGAGGCACGTACACACGGGCCTTGGATGCCATCTCAGCATGAAACTCTATATATCCTGCCAATGAAAGAATTCCGAGAGCGCTCATCACTCTCCTCATGGGCAGATTATATGTCAGGCAGAAACGGTCTAAGTCAAAGTCAAAAAGACTGTTCTCTCCATAACCCACACTTAGATTAACAAAATTACCTACCAGCTCATACACTCTTCTGATGAAATCCGGTTCAGGGAACTGATCACTCAGACGTCGCTTTAGCAATGCCTTATCACTCTCGGCTACAAGTGCCACCGCCATAGACTCTTTCCCGTCACGACCCGCACGTCCTGCTTCCTGATAATATTCCTCCAGAGAGGATGGAAGGTCATAATGCACCACAAGGCGCACATCAGGCTTATCTATACCCATACCAAACGCCGTTGTAGCCACCATTACTCTCACTTCATCACGTTGCCATTGTTCCTGACGCTCTGTTTTTGTTTCAGCATCTAATCCGGCATGATATGCCAGTGCCTTTATGCCGTTCTGCTGCAATATAGCAGCAAGGTCAACAGCTTTCTTGCGGGACCTCACATATATTATGGCAGTTCCTGAAGTACGGGAGAGTATAGTCAGGAGCATGTTTTCCTTATCCGCCGCCATTCTTACATTACGGATGAGATAACTGATGTTCTCACGCCTGAAAGAATGAGTGAAGACTGCGGGCTCTCGTAACTGCAACCTCAAGGCAATATCTGCTGTTACCTCTGGCGTAGCAGTGGCTGTCAGAGCTAACACAGGAACCTGAGGCATCATGTTTCGCAGAGAACTTATACGCAGATATGAGGGCCTGAAGTCATATCCCCACTGAGAAATACAGTGAGCCTCATCCACCACTATAAGACTTATCTCCAGACCTGACAGAAGAAACAGAAACTCCGGGCTTGACAACCGCTCAGGAGAAACATATACAAGCTTGACCTTTCCAAGCCTGATACGGTCCGTGGCCAGTGTGCGCTCGCTGCGGGACATACCGCTGTAAAGCGCCACAGCTCTTATATCGCGTGCTCTCAGGTTATCCACCTGATCTTTCATCAGCGAAATAAGAGGAGTAATCACCAGCGTTATGCCCGGCATGAGCATGGCCGGAACCTGAAAAGTAATGGACTTACCTCCACCCGTAGGAAGCAGCCCTATGGTATCCCTGCCCTCCGTTACACTACGGATGATATCAGCCTGCATTGGCCTGAAACTGTCATAGCCCCAGTACCTTTGCAGAATCTCAAGCGCGGCGGTATCAGTGCACATGAATCTGCTTCACCAGAAGCTGCATGGTGGAACCGGTGTTATGATGTCGCGTCTCTTCTATGGTATAACAGATGTCAAAACTTCCTCCAGCCTTAATGTGGTCATAATACTGGGCGGCATTAAAGGCAATGGCGTTAAACACCTTGCCGCTGGTATCATCCACCAGCTCCAGCTTAAGATGCTCCAGGTTGCGTCCCACAAGTTTGCCGGTGCCAAAATCCTTCACATTACGTGTGCAGAACACAGGTTTCTGATTTCCGGTTCCGTATGGGTTAAAGAGCCGGAGAGTGGACACCAGTTCAGGAGTGATATTGGAGAAGTCTATGATAGCGTCAATGTCAAGCTGAGGTGTGAGCTGCTCCGGAGTGATATTTGCTGCCACGTATTCCTCAAATCTACGTGTGAATTCCGGGATATTCTCCACCTTAAGAGACAATCCCACGGCATATGTATGACCGCCAAAATTCTCCAGCAAGTCACGGCAGCTCTCCGCAGCCTTATAGATATCAAAACCCTGGACTGAACGGCTGGAACCTGTTGCCAGACCGTTGGAAAACGTAAGCACCACAGATGGTTTGTAATAAAGCTCCGTAAGGCGGGATGCCACTATTCCAATAATGCCACGGTGCCACTCCGGGTTATATATCACAATAGACTTTTTGGGGGACTGCATCTCACCGCGCTGCTCCAGTATACTGTTGGCCTCATCAGTAATGCGCTTGTCCAGTTCTTTCCTGTCACGGTTATACCTGTCTATCTCTAAAGCCCGCGCGGTAGCGTCTTTCATATCACGCGCCACAAGCAAATCCACCGCCTCACGACCACTCTGCATACGGCCGGATGCGTTTATACGCGGCCCTATCTTAAAGATAACGTCACTTATGGTAAGCTCACGCCCGTTGAGCCCGCAGGTACGTATCAGAGCGCGTAAACCCATGTTAGGATTAGAATTCAAGCGCTTCAGACCCATATATGCCATTACGCGGTTCTCATCCACCATGGGTACTATGTCTGCGGCAATACTTACCGCCACCAGGTCAAGCATTCCTTCCAGCTCTGCTGTTCCCAGTCCGTTTGAGATGGAGAATGCCTGCATGAACTTATAACCCACACCGCATCCTGACAGATGCTGGCAAGGGTAAGTACTGCCCTCAAGTTTGGGATTCAGGATAGCTACCGCCGGAGGCAGCTGCTCATCCGGTACATGATGGTCACAGATTATAAAATCTATACCCAGTGTACGTGCATACTCTATTTCCTCTATGGCCTTAATGCCACAGTCAAGAATAATTATCAGTTTTACTCCGCGGGCAGCTGCTTCATCTATTGTCCTGTGAGATATGCCATAGCCATCATCATCCCTGCTGGGTATATCATAATCTATCTCACTGTAAAAGTTTGACAGATACTTATACACCAGCGCCACAGCAGTGGTCCCGTCCACGTCGTAATCGCCATAGACCATTATTCTTTCTTTCGCCCCCATTGCCTGGTTCAGACGCTCCACAGCCTTGTCCATGTCCGGCATGGAGAAAGGGTCATGAAGGTCGCGTAGCGAAGGATGAAAAAATCTTTCAGCCTCTGCCACGGAGCGTATTCCACGTTGCACCAACAGCTCGCTTACGGGAGCGGTGTTGGCATAGCGGCGTGCCAGCTCGGTCTCTAATTTCTGTTCTTCGGTTGTAAGGGGCAAGTAGTTCCATTTACTTGTCATTTATGTCATTCTTTTATTATCGAGCTTATACACCGGGAGGCTTTTTATTTTCAGAGGTATTAAGAGAGGTAAGATGAAGTCTACTCCGGCTATGTAAAGGCAAAAATACTGAAAAAATCTGATTTCTTTCAGCCTTTTAATCTTTTTTATGTAAAACATACCACTCCCGTCTGAACCGTGGTAATGACCGGACACAAACACAGCCGGAATTCTGTCTTTACAGAAAACCGGCCGGTCCGTTTCAACTATTTATCTATGAAGTCCTCCAGGCCCCGGCATCACTGCCATCCACGGAGAATTTTGCTGCTTTGATAATATAACAAAGATGAGGCCTGAAATGCTTATTCATTTGGTTTAAAAGAGTTTAAAAGCTCTATATCCGTCTTAAAACAAAGAAAATGACCGCAAAGGACATAGACGCTCTGCCATCACCCTATGGAAGTCTCCGGCATTATCATAAGGCATCAATTAAAAGTTCCCGGCCACTGCTGCAACCGGGAACTTCTAAGGTATAGTTAATATCTGATTAACGAACCACAACCTTGTAGCCGCGTCCGTCAACGTTTACTACGTACAGACCGGGAGTCAGGTTCTCAAAACCGCAGGGTACACCGCTGAGTGTGTATGCTGCAGCGCGGTTGTAATCACCATTGATTACAATGCAGCCTTCGCCTCCTCTGACACTTACACTTGCAGTAACATCAGATGTAATATCATCTATGGCGTTTACAGTGTCAGTCATATATACAGCATAGCTGTGGGCTGGAACTGTAACAGATGCCACACCGTTAGCCACACTTATTGAGGGCTCAAAGTCAGGAGCTGCGGTAAGCAGACGGGCATTAGAAGCTGTAAGACTCTTAACATCCACGTCTATCTTCATGGGCTGGCTTGAAGAAGTCACACTGGGGTTGATGAAAGCCACAATTTCCTTTCCACCCTTGGTTACACGGATACTTCTGGGGTTTGTGAACACTGTGCTTGCACCGTTCTTGAACACAAATTCAGCGTCCTGTGCAAACAGGTCTTCATTCTGGGTACGTACATTACAGAGGGCTGCGTATGTGTCATGCAGCGCCTGAACATAAGGATTCTGCAGGTGATCCCAGATAACAATCTTGGGGCTGGTATCATTACCGCTGGAATTCTTGGTGGTCTGAGCGGCGCCCAGTTCACCAAACTGCCATATCATCTTGGAGCCGGGAGTAAGCAGCATCTGCACTGCCAGTGAACCCAGGCGGCGGAAGCTGGCCAGTGGCATACCGTCCTGTGTAGCCTTTACCTCAGCTACACCATAAGTATTGTTCTTGTAACCCATACGCTCCTCATCATGGCTTTCTGCGTATGAAACGGTGCTGCCCCAGGGGCGGTTACCGTCCTTTGTGGCCAGGAAGCGGGTAAGTGAAGAATTTGAGGTCCAGCCCATAGAGTACTGGCATGAGCTATCATTGATGTTTGCCCACTGGAGCATACCGTAATTACCCATTTCAATTTCTTCCTTTGCTCCGGCAAGGTTCTCATTAATATGGATACCGTCAGGTTTAACGCTCATTATCACCTTGTGCAGGCGCTCAAGGTTTGCAATACGTGAGGGATTATAGGTATCTGTACCTTTATAAGTAGTATAGCTTTCATTGTCAGCCAGACC
The DNA here is from genome assembly GCA_947175205.1 of uncultured Porphyromonadaceae bacterium. Taxonomy (GTDB): domain Bacteria; phylum Bacteroidota; class Bacteroidia; order Bacteroidales; family Muribaculaceae; genus CAG-873. The sequence continues at coordinate 40,198 of CAMWLS010000018.1, forward strand.
CTTGGTGAGGTCAAAGCGGAAACCGTCAACATTGTAAGCTGTCATCCAGTACTTGATGGCGTCAGTCCACTGCTGCTGAACCAGAGCAACACCCTGATTCCAGTCATTGAGCACGCTGTATGAGTGAGGTGCGGTCTTATTATAGAACGGGTTTTTACCCACATTGTACATCATATACCAGGGGTGAAGGCCGTCACTCTGATTGAACACTATATCCAGCACAACAGCCATACCGTTCTTGTGGCACTCGTCAATAAAGTCCTTGTAATCCTTGGGACTACCATAGGCCTTATCAGGAGCCATATAGAAGTTAGTGTTATAACCCCATGAATTGTTACCGTTAAACTCCATTATAGGAAGAAGCTCAATCACATTAACGCCCAGAGCCTTGAGATAAGGAATCTTTTCCATGGCCAGGTGGAGGTTACCGTTACCGTTGGCTTCGCCCACAGTTCCGGTAAAGTCACGGAGCAGAAGCTCATAGATAATCAGGTTGTCATGTGAGGGAATGGTGAAAGGACTCCAGGTGTAATCATCAATATCGCCACGGTAAACAGCCAGAACCACATTGCTGAAAAGCTCATAGGGGTACTGAGGCATATCGGGGAATACTTCAGGCTTGATATACTTGTCATTATAGGGGTCAAGAACCAGGTGCGCATAGGGGTCACCAACGCTCTGAATACCATCCACGAGGTAATAGTAAGTATACCATTCATCATTTTTCAGACCATCCACAGTGCACCAGAAATAGCGGTCACCGTTATAATCCTGATAATGCATAACATTATCATCCTGAACGGTATAATTGTGCCATGAAGGAATCATGACCATATTGGTTTTCTGAGGAGCGGCCATACAGAATGTTACTGAACCGTCAGCGTTTTTCACTGCACCCATCTTGGGCACACCACCGGGATAAGTCAGCTCATCTGAAGCCTTGGGCCATGCTATACTGAGTGAAGAAGTAGCAACCTGACCATTAGCAAGTGTGGCACGTGCTGTAATCTCATAATAACCCTGCTCTTTACAGCTGTATGTATATTTGAGGGTGGTTGCGTCATTTACGGAACTCATGACAGTACCGTTCACCAGCAGCTCTATCTTAGCTGCCGCCTCAGTGGTATTTACGGTATAGATGAAGTCTGCAGCCTTGTAGGTAACCTTGGCTGTACGGTTACAGGTAAGTGTTATGCCAAAGCCGGAAGGAAGGACATCCACAAAAATGTCACCCCCTGATGAAGTCTTACCGGTCTTGGAGCCGTCAGCATTACGGAACACAAGGGCTATACTTTTTACTGTTTCCTCCGGATCTGTGATTCCAAAATACTCTCTGAGGGTACCTATATTGAGAGTATACGTGTTAGGAGCCACATAAGTAAGCTGGTTCTTGGAGGTATTGGCCTCCTGGCTGTTGCTACCGTCAGAGCTGGGCCACGGAGTCTGTACATACCGCCAGTCAGAAGTGGTGGTTGATTTATTGGTAAGAACTCCTATATGGGCGTATACAGGAGTGGTGGAAGGAAGATTGGCAAGGCCATTGTTTCCCAGTGATGATTCAGCGTTATATGTCAGCACAATATTCTCTGACGTCTCCTGAAGCACCGCAGGCTTGGTGGTGACTATCTGCGCCTGCACTCCCAGAGCGCACAGCAGAGCTATCACCGAAGCAAAAAAATTCTTGGTGTAAGTCATGGATAGGGTTTATAGGATAAAAATTTAGTTAATTCATGGTAAGAATGCGTAAGAAACAGGTATGCTTCTCCATATAGCAGAACAAAAATAATAAAATACCTATTAAGGTATAAAAAAGCCGCTCTCCTATTAAGCTTTATTAATATAATTTAAGATAGCCATCCTGCAATCTTCTCACCTGTCAAGGAGCGCTTCACCAATATTCTAAGAGCGTTCCAGAAGTTAGACACAAAACTTTTAGGGATACACTTCACTGGGCACGGAGTCTCTGTAGTATCCTTAATTTTCTTCTCCGTAAACAGCTCTTAGCTAATTAAGTAAAAGGAAAGAGCCCGGTACAATACCGAACTCTTTCTATTACCGGATAATGTTT
>CAMWLS010000019.1 GCA_947175205.1 uncultured Porphyromonadaceae bacterium
TATTAACGCTGACACCACTTGTAGGTTGTGATGATGACAAAAATTCGATCAACTTAGAAAATGAATATTATAAAGACATCTATAAAGAAAATTTAGAAAATTTAAATAATAGTTTAAAAAAAGCAGATTCTCCAATTTTACATTTAATTAGAATTGCACATGATTTGCACACAAGCGATGATTATAATGATAAAGCGACCTGTGAATTTACAATAACTGACTTTCAACAAACTATAAGACATGAATTGGAGTGTACAGACATTGATAGTATTAACTCTCGGAAAGACGATACTCTTATAAAGGTATATAATACTTTCAAAACTCCAGATGGCTTTCACGAACTTCTTGACTGGACAAGATATTATATAAATACTTCTGGAGGCTGGGAAATTATTTGTACGACATTACCCGAAAGATTGTCATAAAGAAAAACTAATATATATAAATGCGGCTATTTTTATTGATGTAATATCAAGACCTATGTATGAAAACCTTACCAATCCAATATCAAGGTTAGCGCCAAATAATGATAACAGATTGTGCAAAGATAAGCTGGCAGCTGATTTAGCAGTTTTGGGGGTTCAAATTCAAGCTGATGAATTTATTGACGCAATGGCAGCTGGCTCTACCACACTTATTGAAGGAAGTGTGTTGGCTATTGAATTAGTCACAATCTGGTTAGAATATGAAGCCTGTAATGGGCGTTTTCATTAATTAACAGGAGGAAGGCAGTATGAATGAGATTAAAAACCCATCTGTAAATAAATTGAGCTGGTTTCTGTTGCCGCTGTTTTTGGTTATACTCTATGATCTCATAACCAGGACCATACCGTTATGGAGCATTATTATCGGCAGCATTTCTTTGGTTCTGTTCCTGATAATTTTTACCGGTAATGCCGTCCGGCAGAGATGCTATGCGCAGATGTTCAGGATATATGCCATTCTTGCTATGTTTGCAGCATTTATGGTGTACTCTCTCATATATCTGCCATCCAAGTTCCCGGCTTGAGATGACGCTAAGAGCCCGCTCCCCCAATATTTGATAAAAACAGGGTTTAAGGAGCGCAGTCTCATCTGAACGGTGTGCTGCCAAAAAGAAAGCCCGTTCCCCCATTAATTTATTCCGGGGAACGGGCTCAGACCATGTTTTTATCAAAAATTTGGGAACAGGCTTTAATAAATTAGAGGTAGCTCTGTATTATCAGCTCTTATTTCAGGGCGGCGAGGGCGGCGCTTATGCGGCGCATGGCTTCGCGGAGGTTGTCATCTGAGGTGGCATAGCTCAGGCGGATGTAACCCGGTGTCCCGAAGGCAGCGCCGTCAACAGTGGCCACATGGCCTTCTTCCAGCAGGTACATGGCCAGGGCTCCGGAATCAGTGATTACACGCTCTCCAAAGTGCTTTCCTATGTACGCACTCACCTCCGGGAACAGATAAAAGGCACCCTGGGGCTCATTCACCACCAGACCCGGAATCTGACGGGCCATCTCCACCACCAGGTCACGGCGGCGGCGGAAAGCCTGACACATCTCAGCCACACACTCCTGAGGACCGTCATATGCGGCCTCAGCAGCCTTCTGTGCTATGGAAGAGGCTCCGGAGGTGTACTGTCCCTGAAGTTTGGTGACAGCCTTTGCCACGGCCACGGGAGCGGCACAGTAACCTATACGCCAGCCGGTCATGGCATACGCCTTGGAAACGCCGTTTATCACCACGGTGCGTTCAGCTATCTCCGGGAATGAAGCCAGTGAGGTGAACTCTCCGGTATAAATGATATGCTCATAAATCTCATCAGCCAGCACCATTACCTGCGGATGGCGTGCCAGCACATCCACCAGAGCCTGCAGCTCATCCCGGGTATAGACGCTGCCCGTGGGATTGGACGGCGAGCACAGCATAACCATGCGCGTGCGCGGCGTGATGGCGCTCTCTAACTGGGCGGGAGTAATCTTGAAATCAGCCTCGATGGAAGTGGGCACGGCAACTCCTACACCCTCCGCCAGCTTCACCATCTCAAAGTAACTCACCCACGCCGGAACGGGAATCACCACCTCGTCACCGGGATTGACCGTGGCAAGAATCACATTGCACAGGGCCTGCTTGGCACCGTTTCCCACCACTATCTGCTCAGGAGTGTAGTCCAGCCCGTTCTCTGACTTAAGCTTGCCGCATATGGCCTTACGCAGACTCAGATAGCCGGGCACAGGGGGATAAAAGGTAAAATTCTCTTCTATAGCCTTCACGGCAGCATCCTTTATGTGTTGCGGAGTGCTGAAATCAGGCTCTCCCACAGAGAGGTTTATGACATCCACACCTGCGGCACGCAGCTCGCTGCTCTTCTGTGACATGGCCAGTGTCTGTGACGCGGCCAGATTCTTGATACGGTCTGAAATCTGTACTTCCATATTGCTTGGTATTGAGGTGATTATACTCTTGGGGATTATGCTTATTCTCTTATTATCATGGCATCAACCAGGGCGTGATTGGTATCAATGTTCATGTTGTTGTTCTCCGGCTCAAAGCTGATGGTGACTGTATGTTCACCGGGCTCCAGGAACACACTCAGTACATTGGTGCTGCCCCAGTCATACCAGTTGCCCGTTCCGCGGTGCGGCATCACTATGGTACCGGCCTTCTTACCGTCAACGCTTACGGTGCGTACGGCGCACTTGTTCTCAGTGTTCACGGGGCCGTTGCCGTTGGCATATATAAAACTGATGTACTTTTCTCCCGGAGTGTCAGTGCTGAATTTGATATCCACGGCGGGACTCCGGCGGTCAAGTTCCACAAAGCCGGCTCCGCTGTAGCCGCTTATGGCGCCGGTCAGGGGCTCATATGAAACTTCACCGGACTTCATTACTGTCACCTCCTCAGGTAACTGAATTACGGTGGTCTTGAGATATTCCACAGGCTCTGAGGCAAATGACTCCACACCTGCCTCACTCACTCCGGTGACCTGATACTCACCCGGCTCAGTGAGCTCAAACGCGGTGCTGCGGGTCTGCGCCACCGGCTTGCCGTCACGGTACACGCGGTAGCCGCCTATGTATTCAATGGGGTTCCACCTGAGCACCGCGCCGTCAAGGCGTGTCAGCGGTGTCAGCGGAGCTTTCACATTCTCCGTCAGGTTCACCGCCACGGGTGCTATGGGTTTGTTATCCATCTGAATCACCACTGTCAGAGGCTTTCCTGACTTTGCAGCCTTGGCTGCCTGAGCCGGGGTTATAAGAGGACTCTGTTCCTTGCCGTTTACAGTGAAAGAGGCCACGGCTGAGCCGTAACCGTTCACTGTTATATCCAGCTTTGCTCCCCGGTAACTGAAATTTTCCAGAGTGCGGGACTCACCCAGTGCTTCAGGCACAAAAGGCTTGAACGCCAGACCCTTCTCAGTGAAGTCAAGCCCAAAGAGTATCTTATGCGTCAGCGCAATGTTGCCTGACAGGCACCACAGCATGTTGGAAGAGTTCAGCTCAGTGGCAATGTCTCCGTTATCCAGATTAAGGTTCTCCTTATTTGTGGCAAACAGCGCCGCCGGGCGGAACACAGAGCCTATACCCTGAAGCACACCCTGCTCATTTGCCGTCTTGGCGCTGGCGAGCGTCCACCATGATGCCACCCAGGGCCACAGCGCGTTATTGTGATACGCCGGCATGTCAGAAATCTGAGGAAAGAACACCGGAGGACCATACTTGGTCACAGGGGTGGAAGCGCTTACCTGCGCCTGCTTCTCAGCCGGAGTCACATCCCACATAATGCCCAGAGCTTCACCAAGGACATCCGTACGGGGCAGATTCATAAGATGATTGCGCCCGTAGCGGTACATGTCATGCTGGCCGCGCTCTGCGTTCCACAGCATGCTGTCTATGGCCTTCTCCTGTTCCCTGGCGCGGCGCTCATATTCCCGTGCCTCATTCTTATATCCCAGGTCTGCGGCCATGCGGCTCATCAGTTCCATGGCTCGTGCATGCACCACAGAGGTACTCAGGGCCTCGCTGCGGTAGATGTCAGCGGTCTGCATCCACTTGGGGTAAGACTGCTCACGCCAGTCAATGAAAGAAGTCTCACCGTGTACAAGGCCGTCAGGAGCGTAAGCCACCTGCAGGTCATCCTCCAGAGAACGTTTTATGATGGGATAAATATATTCCAGCCAGCTGTGGTCACCGGTCACCAGATAAACCTCATAAGCAGCCACTGCCCAGATGATGCGGTCAGTGCTCACAGGCCAGGCACCTCCTGAACCGGTGTCCTGAATAATGCGGCCCATGGGATCCACCTTCTTCATCAGCGAAATACGCGCTGCCTCAGGCTGCATGTAAGCCATGGACAGCAGAATGGAATAAGACACATCACGCGTCCACACTCCGGCCCATTCCTTGCCGGTGCGCAGCGTGGTGTCAGGCTCCACGGCGTTCACCATCTCATCCAGCGCCATGTTATAAACGGCAGTATGCAGCTTGTTAGGCGTCTTAAGGCGGGGATAGGATGATATGTCATTCTTCAGGTGCCACTCCTGCTCAACGGGCATAAAATAAGCAGGCTGGGCATGATAAGTGGAGATTATGGTGTTGCCGTCAGGAGCCGTGGCCATAAACTTTCCCTGAGTAATGGTGTCACCGTGCCAGCTGTAAGCGTCAGTGGACACTATCTGCCGGGCCGCACAGGGCGTTACCGCCGCTGCACCGGCAGCCATGAGTATGATGATTTTACTGTTCATGATATTGTGTTTTAAAGCCTGTTTCTTTCATATACAATTAAAAAGCAACCCGTCAGAAGTCACTGAACAAGCGCGGGCGTATGACTATGCCCACACGCAGCTCAGAGTGGAACTGCTTATACTCCAGCAGTCCCTCTCCGTAACCGTTATAATATTGGAGATAAATATACTGGTTGTCACGCCGGAAAATACGGTATGCAAGATCCACCACCGTATTGTAATTCAGGTTCCAGCCCTTGCGTTTCACCAGTGTCACGCCACCGGTAAAACGGCGGTTATTGGACATCACCTGGACACCCACCTGATAAATTCCGCAGTACTTAAGTATGTCACGGTTATTCTCACCGTCCACTATGGGTATCCATACCTTTCCGTGAACCATTAGGTTCCGGTCCAGAATAATATTTGCCGCTAATGAAATCTTATTCCATGAGCGCGACCAGATGGAGTCACGGCCGTTACTTTCATGCTCAGCCATCAGTGTGAGCTTTCCCACAAACCGGTTCTGCACAAACAGCGGTTTGGTCAGACCTATACCGGGATTGAAATTCAGGTCAGTCATGGGCATGGAATCCTCCAGAACATTCCAGAAACACTTCTGTGAATAAAACAGATACAGGTAAGTGCCCAGCGGAAGTGTGCTGCGGGTAAGACGCTGCGCTATGGAAATCTGAAACTTGATGTTGGTATTCTGACGCGTGATACGCGGTCCTATGGACGTACCGAATATAAAATAATTGTCTTTATAAAGTCCAAAGTACGGCCCGCGGTCAAAACTACGCCTGACCGAGTCTGTGTCAAGTACCGTACTGTCATCCGTAACTATCTGAGCGGCAACCGGCGTCACCACAAAAAAAGATATGCACATCAGCAGCAGTATACGTAATGGAAATTTCATAGAAAAAGTTATGCACAGAATTTATAACTGCAAAGATAACTAATACAGAAAAAAAACCAAGTTTCAACACGGGTCATAATCTTAAAAAGCGAATTTTTACGTATCTTTGTCCACAAAAATATACTGATGAAACAGAGCGCCACTGAAAATACACCACAACTTATGCTTAATCTGGAGCAGATGACACGGCTGGAAAACTATGCCTCTGAATTTGCGCGCATGGACAACAGTCTGGTGATAGCCCGCTCAGCCAACACCCTTGAGAGCAGCATTGCCGGTGAGCCGTTCAAACTTAACGGCCTGGCCATAATGCTGATAGAGAAAGGGACCCTGGAGATAGACCTTGATGACAACCGTTATACCGCTGAAGGGCCCTCTTTGCTGGTGCTGGACCCCGTGGCTACAGTGCGCCTGTCATCCCCCAAATGGGAGGACGTGGAGATATTCTCCCTCTTCTGTACCTCAGATTTCCTCAACGGCCTGAACGTGAATCTGTCAGCCCTGCATCTTCCGGATATTGCAGAGAAAGCTGCACGCACCCTGCCCCTTTCAGAGAGTGACACCCTCCTGCTGCAGTCTTACTTCCAGCTGCTGATGCGCGCCCTGCGCAGTTTCACCGGCACACCCATTGACCATCACATAGCATCCTCGCTGGTGGCCTCCGTGCTGTATCTGGTGGTACAGCTCCACTATAAGTCACTGAATGTGGAGAGCATAGCCCGCCCCTCGGCCACAGGACCCCGCCCCAGACGCTCCAGCTACGTGCGTGACTTCCTGCGCCTGGTGCATGTGGACTACGTGCGCCACCGTGACCTGGAATATTACGCCACCCGCCTGTGCATTTCACAGAAATACCTGTCAGTGCTGGTGAAAAACGCCACCGGCAAGACTGCCTCACGCTGGATAGATGACTTTGTTATCATGGAGGCCAAGAACCTGCTCAGATACTCTGACAAAAACGTACAGCAGGTTGCCTATGCCCTGAACTTTGTAAACCAGAGTGCTTTTGGCAAATACTTCAAGCACCTCACAGGCATGTCCCCCTCTCAGTATCAGAAATCAGCAAAATAATAACATCCTCACATACACACTACCCACGCATTAAAACCATCACAACACCATGAGTTTCGCACAAGACTGCTTCAACGTGTTCAGCCGTGCAACAGCTGACTATCATATTGCTGACAACGTGGACGTCAGCACCCCTAATCCTTATCAGGAAAACAAACTCGAGCACACACTGTATGCCAAGAACTACATTGACGCCGTACAGTGGCATCTGGAAGACATAATACGTGACCCCATGATTGACCCCGTGGCCGCACTGCAGCTCAAGAGACGCATAGACCGCAGCAACCAGGACCGTACTGACATGGTGGAACGCATTGATGATTACTTCATGCAGCGTTACGCCGGAGTAAACGTACTCCCTGACGCCACCATAAACACGGAAACTCCCGCCTGGGCTCTGGACCGCCTCTCCATTCTGGCACTTAAAATATACCACATGCAGGCTGAGGCTGAGCGTCCTGATGCTGATGAGGCCCACCGCCGCCGCTGTGCCGCCAAGCTGGAAGTACTCCTGCAGCAGCGCTCTGACCTTATGGCCGCCATTGACCGCCTTATGGACGATATTGCCGCCGGACGAAAGTACATGAAACTGTACCGCCAGATGAAAATGTATAATGACACGGACACTAACCCCGTGCTTTATGGTGCAGCAAAAGGAAAATAAAAAAACACGCACCGTGGCTGTGGTACGCTTCTCCGCTCTGGGAGACGTGGCCATGGCCATACCCGTACTTTACCGCGCCTGCAAGGCACATCCTGACACACAGTTCATCATGGTAACCGCCGGTGCCCGCCGGAAAATGTTTCTGAATCCCCCGCATAACCTCAGCATTTTACCCGTGGATGTCCACGCTTATCCCTGGAAAGGTCCTCTGGGTATGGTACGCCTTATGCGGCGGCTCAAGACAGAATTTGGTGTCACTGACCTGCTGGACATTCACAACGTCCTGCGTACCCGCATACTGCGCCTTACAGCACGCGCACTGGGCATTAAAGTGAGTACCCTCCACAAAGACCGCGCCGGCCGCCGGGCACTCACACGCCCCAAGAACAAGGTCATGCGCCCCCTGGAAAACTCCGCCGCACGCTACGCTGATGTGTTCCGCAGCGGCGGCTTTGAGGCGCAAGGGACCTTTGACGGCCTTTTCAGCGGACGCAGAACCGCACCGTGGCCTTTCCCAGGAGCCAAGCCGGAAATAAGAATAGGTATTGCGCCATTTGCTGCCCATCAGGGAAAGATTTACCCCGCTGAACAGATACTCCGGGTGCTTCAGCTCATAGAACAGCAGTATCCTACGGCCACTGTTTACCTTTTTGGCGGCGGTGCCAGAGAGGAAGCCATATTCAGTCAGTGGCGTCTGCACCACCCCACAGCCGTTAGTGTCCCAGAACAGCTGCATGGCCTGGCAGATGAGCTGGCTCTGATGAACCACCTTGACGTCATGCTGACCATGGACAGCGGAAACATGCACCTGGCGGCTCTGGCTGGCACTCCGGTGGTGAGTATCTGGGGAGCCACCCACCCTTACTGCGGTTTCACGCCGCTGAACACCGTAACTGATGACATAATACAGCAGCAGATGCCATGCCGTCCCTGCTCAGTGTACGGCAACAGACCCTGCCTCCGTACTGACTACGCATGCCTCTCAGGAATTTCTCCTGAAAAGGTTATGGAACATCTCAAAAAGTATATCCACGCCCATGAGCAAGAAAAAAAATAATGACGCGGCTGAACAGCTGCAACCTGATGACTTTGACATACGCAGCGCCGGAGGTGCCGCGGCTTCCGAGCGCGATATAGAGAAAGCTCTGCGCCCGGGGACCTTTGAGTCATTCAGCGGACAGGAGAAGATTGTGGAAAACCTGCGCATCTTTGTCCGCGCAGCTGTCATGCGCGGAGAGGCCCTGGACCACATCCTGCTTTTCGGCCCTCCGGGATTGGGAAAAACCACCCTTTCCGGTATTATAGCAAATGAACTGGGGGTGGGTCTTAAAATCACTTCCGGACCGGTGCTGGACAAACCCGGTGACCTGGCCGGCATCCTCACCTCCCTGGAGGAGAATGATGTCCTGTTCATAGATGAGATTCACCGTCTCAGCCCCGTGGTGGAGGAGTATCTTTATTCAGCCATGGAAGATTACCGGATAGATATAATGATAGACAAGGGTCCCGGAGCGCGCAGCGTACAGCTTTCCCTGAGCCCGTTCACCCTGGTGGGGGCCACCACACGCAGCGGCCTGCTCACCAGCCCCCTGAGGGCACGTTTCGGCATCAACTGTCATCTGGAATATTATGACCACCAGGTGCTACGCGGCATCATAGAACGCTCAGCACGCCTGCTGCGCGTTCAGATAAGTCATGAGGCGGCCATGGAGATAGCTCTGCGCAGCCGCGGCACACCCCGTATTGCTAACGCCCTGCTCCGCCGCGTGCGTGATTTCGCTCAGGTAAAAGGCTCAGGTGCCATTGATACGGAAATTGCACGTTATGCCCTGGAGGCCCTGAACATTGACCGCTACGGCCTGGATGAGATTGATAACAAGCTCCTTAACACCATCATTACCAAATTCAAAGGCGGTCCGGTGGGACTCACCACCATTGCCACCGCTCTGGGTGAAGACCCCGGTACCATTGAGGAAGTATATGAGCCATATCTTATTAAGGAAGGGTTCATTAAACGCACCCCCAGAGGCCGCGAGGTCACTGAACTGGCTTACAAACACCTGGGACGCCCGAGAATAGATGATTTCGGACTCTTCGGATAAAAAAGACATTTATCACCCCACCCCATGGCAGGATTAACAAGTCTCTTTAAAGATACCGTGGTTTACGGCATCAGCTCCATCTTGGGACGCTTTCTGAACTGGTGCCTGGTGCCCCTGTACACTTACACCTTTGCCCCCGCGGAGAACGGTATTATCACCATGATGTACGCCGTGGTGGCTTTCCTGATAGTGGCCCTGACATACGGAATGGAAACGGGCTTCTTCCGGTTTGCCAACCGCTGGCCGCAGCCCATGGCCGTGTACAGCACCGCACTTATCTCGCTTATGTGCACCTCCACGGCTTTTGTGCTGCTGGTGCTGTGTTTCCTGCAGCCGGTGACACTGTGGATGGGCTGCGCAGGACATCCTGAATATGTGATGATTATGGCTGTCTGTGTGGCCATGGACGCCTTTGTCTCGCTACCCTTTGCTTACCTCAGATACACCAAGCGCCCCATACGCTTTGCCACAGTGAAAATGATAAACATAGGCTTCAACATAGGCTTCAATCTCTTTTTCCTGTGTCTGTGCCCGCTGCTGGCTCATCACATGCCATATACCGTCAACTGGTTCTATGACCCGCAGTTTGGCGTGGGCTATATATTCCTTGCCAACCTCCTGGCCACCTTCAGCATGTTCATTCTGCTGCTGCCTGAGCTGCGGGGGTTCCGCTGGACCTTTGACGGCGCCCTGCTGCGCCGCATGCTGCGTTACTCCGTGCCTCTGCTGGTGCTGGGACTGGCGGGAATCATGAACAGCACCGTGGATAAAATCATTTACCGTTTTTTAGTGCCGGGCCCGGAAGGAGAGGCACAGTTAGGTATCTACGGCGCTTGCTTCAAGATTGCAGTGGTGATGGTGATGTTCACACAGGCTTTCCGCTTTGCTTACGAGCCTTTCATCTTTGCCCGCGCACGTGAGTGCAAAGACCCCGCCGCCAACAAGCGCACTTACAGTGACGCCATGAAGTACTCTTACCTGCTGTCTCTGTTCATATTCCTTACGGTGATGTATTATCTGAACATCATAAAATACTTTGTGGCCCCGGCTTACTTTGCCGGTCTGGTGGTGGTGCCGGTGGTATTGGTGGCAGAGTTAGGTGCCGGTGTTTATTATAATCTCACAGTGTGGTATAAACTCACTGACCGCACCCACTGGGGAATATGGTTCACGCTCATAGGTCTGGCCGTGACACTGGCCCTGAACATCATACTTGTACCACAGATAGGTTACATGGGCTGCGCCATTGCCGCCGCTGCAAGTGCCGGAGCCATGGTGCTGAGCTGTTACATGGTGGGGAGGCACTATTTCCCCATTGACTATCAGCTGCCCCGCCTGGGCGTCTACACCTTGGTGGCAGGAGCGCTGTACGTACTGGGGCTCTACATTCTGGTAACTGACAGCGAGTGGCTGAATTATGCCATACGCACCGGCCTGCTGCTGCTGTTCCTGATTTTTGCCCTGCGCCTTGAGCATTTCCCCTTACCTCACAGACGTCAACCGGCCGGATGAAAGCGCTGAAGATAGTCATAATAAGTCACAGTGACCGGCGCGGCGGCGCCGCCGTGGTAAGCATGCGGCTGATGAAGGCCCTGTGTGATGCCGGGGCTGACGCATCCATGCTTGTGGCAGAGAAACTAAGCTCTGACCCCCGGGTCCACACCGTGAATCAGACCCGGCTTAAGGCCGCCTTCCTTGCTGAGCACGCTGAGAACCTGGTGGCTGACGGCTTTCTCTATAAAAACGTTTTCAAGGTCTCCAATGCCCGCTACGGCTGCGGAGTGGCCCGTCATCCGGCCGTTGTTCAGGCTGATGTGGTCATCTGCGGCTGGATAAACCAGGGCCTGCTGTCACTGCGTGACGCCGCCCGCATAGCTAAGGCCAAACCTCTGATATGGATAATGCATGACATGTGGTCCATGACCGGCGTGTGTCATCATGCAGGAAACTGTACCCGCTTCAGGCAGAACTGCGGACACTGCCCGCTGCTGTGGGGCGGAAAGATGGGTCACGATATGTCCCGGGATACCTTCAGGCGCAAGCTCCGCCTGTATGACAGTCTGGGGAAAAGCATGGCCTGGGTGTGTGTCAGTGGCTGGCTTAATAAACTCGCGGCTTCTGCCACACTTCTGCGCGGACGTAACCTTCACACCATCCCTAATCCTTTCCCTGACACTGAATTCACCACACGCCCCACCCTGGACCGCAAGAGCGCCGGCCTCCCTGCAGACGGACCCTTAGTGGTGATGGGAGCCGCCAGACTGGATGACCCCGTCAAGGATCTGGACGCAGCGGTGGAAGCCCTGAACAAGGCCCACGTGATGATGCCTGAGCTCAGCGCCGTCTTCTTTGGAAACATCCGTGACAACTCCATTCTGGAGCGCCTGGAAATGCCCCACGTCCACACCGGTCCGGTGTCTGACCCTGAGCTGATAAAAAATATTTATGCCCACGCCGCCGTGGTGCTGTCCTCATCTTCCTATGAAACCCTTCCCGGAACGCTTATTGAAGGTCTGGCCTGCGGCGCCATGGCTGTGAGCTTTGACCGCGGAGGGCAGCCGGACATCATCACTCCCGGCTTTAACGGCACCATGGTGCCTTACCGTGATACCTCAGCACTGGCTCAGGCCATAGTGGATGCCGCGCGTCACCCCGCCCCCCGCCTGCAGCTGCATGATGACATTGCACGGCGTTTTGGAAGCACTGCCGTGGCTGATAAAATTCTAAAGCTATGCACTGACATGTATAACCGCTTCAAAGAAAACAACAAATGACCAAGTTCTCACATCTCATCATACTGACCGCCGTGACCATTCTCACACTGATGGCCTGCGGCTGCTCACATAAGGATAAACCGGCACGCATAAGCGGCACCATACAGGGTAAACCCACCATGAACCTGCGCTACACTTACATCACCCCCGGGGGACTGCTGCAGGGTGTGACCGCGGCCCGTAACGGAGATTTTGGCTTTGCCGTGGAACTGGAGAATCCCGTGGTGGTGGAGATTTTTGACAATGATTTTCATCTTCTGGGACGCCTGCTGACAGATAAAAATGAGGAAGCGGAATGTAACCTTGACCCTACAAACCCTTACAAGAGTACCTTCAAGGGAAAACTTTCAGACACCCAGCAGCGATGGCAGCAAGTGAATAATGAGAATGCTGAAGCCTTTGATAACGCTGATACGGAAAAAGCCTGTACCATAATTGAAAAGTACGTGAAAGAGCATCCTGATGACATGGTGAGCACCCTCCTGCTGGTTTACACCTATGACAGCGCCAGACATCCTGATACAGCGGCGGCGCTTCTGGAACTCATAACGCCTCAGGCACGTCCCGCATGGCTCACTGAGGCCTTTGCATTCAGCTTGGGAAACGCCACCTTTGAAAAAGACCCTCAGCCCGTGATGCCCATGAATTACATAGGCCACGGCGGACATCTGACACGCTTCCGCACTGACAGCGCACGCCTTTCACTCATAGCTTTTACAAACCGTGAGACACGCCTGCGTGACTCCATAGTTCCCGCCTTACGCCGAAGCGCCGCCCTCAAAGGGGTTCAGGTGCTGGAACTGTCACTGGACCAGGACACTATAACCTGGCATAATGCCGTGCGTGCTGACAGCGCCACATGGCGTCAAGGGTGGGTGGCCGGTTCCATTGGCGCTCCCTCTGTGAGCCACCTGCATGTGAGCACCATACCTTATTTCATTGTGGCTGACTCAGCCGGTCATCAGCTGTACCGCGGCGTGGACATTACTGAGGCGCAGAAGCTTCTCAGCGGAAAAGCAGCGGCTCAGGCCCGGTTATAAAAGTCTGTTTCACGCGCCAGTAAAGCCTTACTCCGGCCAGAGGAGTCCAGCCGCACTTACTCAGCACATCAGCATCCGTGACTGTATAACCCTCAGGAACCTGCTCCATAAGCATCATATCTGCCTTATAACCGGGCGCTATGCACCCCCGCTCACGGATTGCAAACACCTCACGGACCTTGGATGACATTACCTGTGATACCGTCTCAGGCCCGAAAAGGCCGGCAGTAACTGCAGTGGAGAACTGCACCATGGGGGCACCGCTGACGGCTTTGAGGGCTCCCCCCTCTTTTTCCGTGAGCAGATGCGGGGCATGGTCAGTGGCCACAATGTCTATCCTGCCGCTGAGAACCCCCTGACGCAGCGCCTGACGGTCACGCTCACTCTTAACTGACGGATTCATTTTTATGCGCGCCCCTCGCTCTTTATAATCATCAGTACAGAACATGAGATGATGTGGCGATACCTCAGCCGTGATAAGCTTTCCCTCCACCGGACCCGGCGAAAGCAGAGAAAGCTCCTCTGCCGTACTCACATGCGCAATATGCAGCCGCGTGCCATAACGCTGGGCAAGTTCCATGGCATGCTCCGTGGCTTTCACACAGGCCAGGGAATCCCTTATAATACTATGATAGTATACTTCCGGGTCCTTGCCTGCAAAAGCCTCTATACGCGCCCTGTTAAGGGCTATCACGGCATCATCCTCAGCATGTACCACCACCGGTACCTGAGCTGTCTCAAAAATCTCAGCCAGGGCACGCTCATCACCCACAGCCATACGCCCCGTACTGGAGCCCATGAATAATTTTATTCCCGGAATACGGCTGTAATCCGCACGGCGCAACTGATTCATATTATCAGCCGTTGCACCTATGAAAAAAGCATAATTTGCCACAGAACTGCGTTCAGCCAGACGCATCTTTTCCTCCCACGCCTCCACGCTCACGGTGGGAGGAACGGTATTGGGCATATCCATGAAGGAAGTGACACCTCCTGCAAGAGCCGCAGCACTCTCTGACGCTATGGTGGCCTTATGCGTCAGTCCGGGTTCACGGAAATGGACATGGGCGTCAATGGCTCCGGGCAGCAGCCACGCACCACCGGCATCCACGGCGCACGTACGGTGCGCGTCCTGTTCCTGCAGGGTGGGGGACCCGCCAGATACTTTACTTATTACTCCGTTTTCTGTTACAACATACCCCGAAAGGCGGCCCTCCGGGGTACATATTATGGCATTATATATCAGCATCTGTATATGCTTATGATTATTCCTTTATTTCTCTCTTATACTTCTTGCCGTTCACCAGACTGTTCCACTTGAGGCGTATCACTCCAAATACAGCCTCTCCAAAAATTCCGGAACTCATCTTACTGGTTCCCAACACGCGGTTTACAAAGATAATGGGCACTTCCACAATCTTGAAGCCCAGACAGCGGGCCGTAAACTTCATCTCTATCTGGAAAGCGTAACCCTTGAACTTTATGGCATCCAGATCCATGGTGGCCAGCACACGGCGCTTGTAACATACAAAACCGGCCGTGGTGTCACGCACCTTCATACCGGTAACCGTGCGCACATAAGCTGAGGCATAATAAGACATCAGCACACGTCCCATGGGCCAGTTCACCACATTCACGCCCGTTACATAACGTGAACCCACGGCAACATCAGCCCCGTCCACACAGGCCTGACGCAGCGGCAGAAGATCTTTGGGGTTATGACTGAAGTCCGCGTCCATCTCTATGATATACTCATAGCCGCGCGCCAGTGAATCCTTGAAACCTGTGATATAAGCCGTTCCCAAGCCCAGTTTTCCCTCACGCTCTATGATGCTCACGCGCCCGGGATACTCTTTCATCTTCTCCTTTACTATGGCGGCCGTGCCGTCAGGAGAATTATCATCTATCACCAGAATATCAAAAGAGTGGGGGAGCGCCAGCACCGCGTCAATTATGGCCGCGGCATTCTCACGCTCATTATACATAGGGATAATCACCACGCTGTCACTGCAGCGGGTCATTTTGTCTGAGTCTCTCATGGGCAATTCATTTTAAGCCACAAAGATAATACAATCTCACAAAGAATTATGTTTCTCCGGTTACCTTTTAATTAAATTTTGATATTGGAAGCCTGATGTCATTCTTTGCGGAGGTATTTTTCACTATCTTTGCAGAAGATTGGAAACAAAAATAAAATGAATAAGACTGAGATAAAATTTGTCACTGTATTCTGTGCCTCCTCCCCTGATGTGGCACAGGAATATAAAGACGCTGCAGCAGCGGTGGGTAACCTTCTTGCCACCGCCGGAGCCGGTGTGATTACCGGAGCCGGAAACATGGGTCTGATGGGCTGCGTGAATAACGCTGCCATAGCCGCCGGCGGTTACACCCTGGGCATCATACCGCAGTTTATGATAGACCGCGGCTGGCACCACACCGGGCTCCGCAAGCTCATCTCCGTTGATAACATGCACATGCGCAAGAGTATGATGGCCGCCCGCAGTGTGGCATCCATTGCGCTTCCGGGTGGAATAGGCACTCTGGAGGAACTCCTGGAAATCATCACCTGGAGACAGCTGGGACTGTATGAGGGTAATGTGGTAATCCTGAATATTAACGGTTACTATGACCACCTGCTCCAGATGCTGGACACAGCTGTGGAACGCCGCTTCATGCGTCCTGACCACCGCAGCCTCTGGACTGTAGCCACTACCCCTGAGGAAGCCGTCAAGGCTGCTCTGGCTCCGGCTTACAAACTTAATCTCTCACCCAAGTTCTGAAATTGTGCCGCAGCAGTTAAGTGACAGCATACACACATTGACGGCTGACTCCGCAGCTTTAACACCCTCTGACAGCCTTAACCTCTGTGACAGCCTCCTCTGTGCTGACACCCTGGCTGTGACCGCTGCCACTGTTATTCCGGCAGCTCCGGAACCTCCGGCTTGGCTCAGCGGCATGGAAGGCACACAGCGCCCATGGCGCGTGGCGGATAATTCAGGACTGCTGGCACTGATAACACTGCTGATAGTGCTTGTGGCCATGTCATTCCGCTACTGCCGCCGCGTGCTGGCCGGTTACGCCCAGGAGATGCTCACCGTCCGCAGACGCCAGAACGTCTTTGATGAGCATACCTCCGGTGAGTCACAGGCCGTAATACTGCTGGTGATACAGTTTGTGGTGTACACCGGCATTACACTCTACGGAGCCGTCCACGGACGTTCCATGCTTCCTCCAGGCCCCACTCTGACCCTCACCATGAGCATGATAGCCCTTACTGCGGCTTATTACCTTTTCCAGTACACCGCATACAGCGTGGTGGGTTACACCTTCACCACCGCTGAGCTACGCCGCCAGTGGCTGCGCGGCTTTAACGCCACTCAGAGTTATGCCGGACTGTTCATGGGTATTCCGGCACTGACCCTCACTTTCTACCCCTCAGCCGCTACTGCCGCCCTATTTCTGGGTGCGCTCATTTATATCACGGCGCGTATACTGTTCATTTATAAGGGATTTCGTATTTTTTACACTGATTACACCTCTTGTCTCTATTTTATTTTGTACCTTTGCACCCTGGAAATTATACCGCTTGCCGCGGTATATTCCGCTGCAAAGTACATTAACGCTAACCTCTTTAATCTCATATAGCTCTCATGTGCCTTATGGCTTCAGCTATATCAGGCGGCTTTGAGACCTATACATCCCGTGAATAATGAGCTTTAATATATCCAAAATTCTGGTATCTCAGCCACAGCCCACTTCTGAAAAATCACCATATTTTGACATTGCTGCGCGTCACGGCGTTGAAATTGTATTCCGCCCATTCATAAAGGTGGAAGGTCTTTCAGCCCGTGAATTCCGTAATCAGAAAGTGGCCATTCTGGACTTCACCGCCATTATTTTTACAGCACGTACGGCCATAGACCACTTCTTCCGCCTGTGTGAGGAAATGCGCGTCAATATACCGGATGACATGAAATATTTCTGCACCAGTGAAACCATTGCCAATTATCTGCAGAAATATATAATTTACCGCAAACGCAAAATCACATTCTCCAAGACCGGCAAATTTGCTGACCTCATTCCCCAGATGCTGCGCCATAAGACAGAAAAATATCTCCTGGCCATGTCTGATGTGAATTCCGGTTCAGAACTGGAGCTGCTACAGAGCCATAACCTCAATGTAACCCCTGCTGTCATGTACCGTACAGTCAGCAATGACTTCACTCCGGATGAACCGTTTGACTATGACATGCTGGTTTTCTTCAGCCCCCAGGGTATAGAGTCACTGAAACGCAACTTCCCCGTTTTCAATCAGGAAAACATAGTCATAGCCACCTTTGGTCCCAGCACCGCACAGGCCGCTAAAGACGCCGGATTACGAGTGGACATAGAAGTTCCCAAGCCCAACGCCCCTTCCATGTCTGGTGCCATAGATAATTTTCTTAAGGAACACAAAAGCGCCGGTGACCGCGCTGAATAAAAACCGCTGAGCGGAATATGCAGGGTCTGAGGCTGTATAAAAAAGAGAAATTATGCTCTGTGACAGCCATAGAGCGGCTTTTCTCACACCACACAGCCACTGACACACCTGCTCCCCGTTCAGCCATTGCATACCCCCTCCGCGCCGTGTGGGCGCCTGCCAGACGTTCTTCTGATGCCCCCCTGGCCTTTCTCATCTCAGTGCCCAAAAGACGTCTGCGCCACGCTGTACAGCGCGTTCTCATGCGCCGCCGCATACGTGAGGCATACCGCCTTAACCGCCACACATACACCGCTGAAATGGACTGCAACACCAGGCTGGATGTGGCCTTTATTTACGTTGCCTCTGAGACACTTCCTTACAGCACCGTGGAAAAAGCCATGATTAAACTTCTGAAAAACATCTCCCATGATTCGTAAAAGTCTCACATGGCTCATGTGCCTGCCCATACTGTTTTACCGTGCCTGCATCTCTCCCATGTTTCCTGCCGCATGCCGTTTCACCCCCACATGCAGCGCTTACGCCCTGGAAGCCCTGCGCCGTCACGGACCGTGGAAAGGCAGTATCCTGGCCCTAAAACGCATTCTGCGCTGTCATCCCTGGGGCGGTAGTGGATATGACCCCGTACCATGACAAGACCACTGGACACATTCACTGACATCCACACCCACACTCCAGGAAAGGCCCGGAGCATTTACAGCCTCAGCCCGGGAGAAACCCCTGACAGCGTCCCTGACGCTGAAGGAATGGCTTTCAGCGCCGGCATACACCCATGGGACACTGAAGACCCTGACCTTTACCGCCGCCTGGACACCGTACGCGCCATGGCTGCTGACCCACGGGTGGTGGCCATAGGGGAGTGCGGCCTTGATGCCCTGCGTGGGGCGCCTCTTGACCTTCAGGAAGAAATATTCATAAAACAGGCTCTAATTGCAGAAGAATGTGGCAAACCCCTCATTATCCACTGCGTACGTGCCACAGAACGCCTGCTGCGGCTGCACAGCACGCTGCGGCCGCGCAGCCTGTGGATTATCCACGGCTTCCGCGGAAAACCTCAGACAGCCGCGCAGCTCACCCGCAAAGGCATAGCACTCAGCCTGGGTCCGCTCCACAACCATGACGTCCCTCACACCATCCCCACACACATGCTATATCACGAAACAGACTGACCTCATAACTTATACTAAAACTTTTTCTTATATTTGTGCCTATGGAAAACTACATTGTATCAGCGCGTAAGTACCGCCCGGCCACCTTTGCCTCCGTTGTGGGGCAAAAGGCGCTGACAGGTACACTGAAAAACGCCATCGCTGCTGACCGCCTTGCCCATGCTTACCTCTTCTGCGGCTCTCGCGGCGTGGGAAAGACCTCCTGCGCCAGAATATTTGCCAAGACCATAAACTGCACACACCGCACACCGGACGGTGAAGCTTGTAATGAGTGTGAATCATGCCGCCTGTTCAATGAGGGACGCTCTCTGAACATTGTTGAGCTGGACGCCGCCTCACATAATGGAATAGATGATATCAAAAACCTTATAGACCAGGTTCAGATTCCTCCCACCACCGGACGTTACCGCGTTTTCATCATTGATGAGGTACACATGCTCACCGCCGCCGCCTTCAACGCCTTCCTCAAGACTCTGGAAGAACCGCCGGCTTACGTAATCTTCATTCTTGCCACCACTGAAAAACACAAAATCATTCCCACCATCCTCTCACGCTGTCAGATTTATGACTTCTCACGTATCACAATTGAGGACATGGTGAGCCATCTTCAGTACGTGGCGGCTCAGGAAGGCATGACTGCTGAGGAAAGCGCCCTGCATGTAATAGCGCGTAAGGCTGACGGTGCCATGCGTGACGCCCTGTCCATCTTTGATCAGGTGGCTGCGGCATCACGCGGTAACATAACCTACCACAGCGCCATAGATAATCTTAACGTCCTGGACCAGACATATTACGGACGGCTGGTTAACTGCTTCATGAAAAATGACGTTCCTGGTGCGCTGCTGATTTATAAAGAGATTCGTGACCGCGGTTTTGACTCCCTCTTCTTCATCACCGGACTGGGACAATACCTGCGTGACCTCACCGTGGCCTCAGACCCCTCCACACTTGTACTGCTGGAAGCCTCAGATGACATCCGCAAGGCAATGGCCGCACAGGCCGCCAAACTCACCCCGCAGTTCCTTTACCGCGCCCTGGCACTGTGTAATGACACTGACCTCAATTACCGCCAGTCATCAAACAAACAGCTCCTGGTGGAACTCACACTCATAAAACTGTGCCAACCGGAAAGCTCCTCACTTGATGATGCCGGGAGTGAGGAGCTGGAACCACTGACGGCGCCGCAAGGCCCCGTACCGGCTCATAATGCGTCTGAATCCGCACATAACGCTAATAATATAACCCCGGAACCTGCCCCAGCTCTGGCCCCTGAAAGCACAGTACACGCGCCTGTACACCCTCAGGTGATGCAACAGCCCACTGCGGCCCGCACACCCGCTGAGCGCCCCCATGCGGCACCCACGGGTCGCGGTTTGCGTGCTCCCGGCCTATCTCTGCGTCAGGACCGCAACAACAGCAAGCCTGAAGCAGCAACCGCCACACAACAGCACAATACCACTCTTGCACCCACACCCCTGGAAGAGACCATAATTAAAGACCTCCGTAATAACTTCATTCACAGCCATCAGGAACACAAACTGCTGGTGAACGTCATGCGCTCAGCCATCATCAGCGCGGCCACCCCCACGGTAATGGAAATAAAAGTGGCTAACTCCACCCAGGCTGACATCCTCCGCTTTAATTCCCAACTCCTTGAAAACTGGTTGCGCTCCACGCTTAACAACCACCTCATCACTGTCAGAGTGATGATTAGCGCTGAGGCAGAAACCCCTGACGCACTCACTGACCGCGAACTCCTGGCCAAGATGTGTGAACAGCATAAAGACCTTAAAAACTTCATGGATGAATTCCAACTGCGCATGGAATAAGAGCCGGCCACATAATCCTAAATGTTAAAAAATATCACCGCAGTTAATTTTTGCGCACAAACCTGCTACAATCCTGTTACTGGCTTTCACCCTCCCGCATTATTTATTATTTTTGTATTGCACCTACATCAAAAGACTGCAATATATACAATGGCTTACACCTCAAGTTTAGGCAAAATATACGTTGTGGATGAAGACTCCAACATCCTTGACCTGCTGCTCACTAACCTGGACAGCGAGGGCTACAGTGTTGAAGGCTTCAGCAAAGCCGCAGACATAATGAGCCAGGACCTTGGAGACGTATCCCTGATAATTGTAGATGCCATGCAGCAGAAATTCAACGGTCTGCACCTGATAGCCCAGCTGAAGGCAAACCCCCTCACAGCTCACACATCCATCATTCTTTTTACTGCTAACGCCTCAGAACGCATCCTCATTGAAGCCCTTGACCTTGGTGCGGATGATTTCATAATGAAACCGTTCTCACTACGCGAGCTGGTGGCACGCGTGCGCACAGTGTTACGCCGTACTTCACGCCCTGCTGTGAAAGCACCGGGCCAAAACCTCAGCTACAGCACCCTGAATCTGGACCTTATGACTGGTAAAGTTACTGATGACGGCATGGAACTCCCCGTAACCAAAACAGAATTTGCCATCCTCAAGCTTCTGCTGCGCAATGTGGGCACTCCCATTTCACGCATTGAGATTTACCGCAGCATCTGGCAGGATGACTCATCAGGTAATGACCGCATTGTGGACACCAACATCTCACGCCTGCGTAAGAAACTGGGAGAACTCAGCACCTCCCTGGTAAACCGCTCAGGCCTGGGATACATGTTTGTCTGATTTCCGGCTCTTATAAAATTTATAACTCATATACGTCTTATAAGTATTATACGTCATATAAGACTTATAAAACTTATAACCCCATCACTAATAACTAATAACTAACACATAGTACCTAAGAAAAAACCGGCAAAACAGATACTCTGTTCATGCCGGTTTTTCTGTACCCCGGAGCGGAATCGAACCGCTATCTAAAGTTTAGGAAACTTCTATTCTATCCGTTGAACTACCAGGGCCGCTGTTTTTTCATTTAAACGCTACAAAGATAGCAAAAAATGACTACCGTACCAAAATATAATATTGCTCACACGGACAGCAACTCTTTAGTACTTCACTCATCAGTGCGCCTCCAGCCAGTTTGTAGCCGTCCCTGAAGACACCGTTAACGGTACTCGTCCCTTATAGGCGCCCTCCATCTCACGCACCACCAGCTGCTGTAACTCTGCCAGTTCCTGCGGTTTCACGTTAAAGATAAGTTCATCATGAACCTGCATTATCATGGTACTCTTCATGGCACGTTCTTCCATGACCCTGGCTATACGCACCATGGCCAGCTTTATTATATCAGCGGCCGAGCCCTGCAGAGGAGCGTTAATGGCGTTACGCTCAGCATAACCGCGTACCACACTGTTACGTGAGTTTATATCCGGAAGCATTCTCCGTCTTCCCATTACCGTACTTACATAGCCTCTGCCACGTGCTCCCTCTATACTTTCCTGCATGTACTGCTGCACCCGCGGGTAAGTCTTCAGATAAGTTTCTATAAGCTCCTTAGCCTCTCCACGAGGTATTCCCAACCGCTCAGAAAGCCCAAAGGCAGATATACCGTATATGATACCAAAATTTGCAGTCTTGGCATTACGGCGTTGAGTATCGCTCACCTCATCTTCCGCCACATGATATATTTTTGCTGCGGTGGCGCGGTGTATATCCGCACCACTCAAAAATGCGTTTATCATTTCACTATCTCCGGAAATATCAGCCATCAGACGCAGTTCTATCTGAGAATAGTCAGCGCTCAATATCAGATCACCGTCATCAGCTATAAAAGCACGTCTTATCTCGCGCCCATCCTCCGTCCGTACAGGTATGTTCTGCAGATTAGGGTTAGTGGATGACAGACGCCCTGTGGCGGTTACTGTCTGTTTGAAAGTGGTATGTAGCTTCCCGGTCACGGGATTTATCAGCCGTGGCAAAGCATCCACATACGTTGCCAGCAGTTTCTTTAACCCGCGTATTTCCAGAATAAGATTAATTATAGGGTGACGGCTGCGGTATTTCTCCAGAATTTCTTCAGTTGTTGACCACGCTCCGCTCTTGGTTTTTTTAGCTTTTGGATCTATAGCCAGACGTTCAAAAAGTATCTCGCCCACCTGTGCCGGAGAACCCACATTGAAAGTCTTTCCGGCCATCTCATATACTTCCTGTTCCAGACAATGAAGCCGCTCTGTCAGCCGGCGCGAAATGGCAGCCAACTCATTCACATCTATGCGCACCCCGTTCCACTCCATTTGAGCCAAAACACGCACCATAGGCTGCTCAATCTCTTTATTTAGATGCTCCAGTTGTTCTGACTTCAATATCTTATTCAGGGGCTCATAAAGCTTCACACACAGTTCTGCCTGCTCACACACGGCCTGCTGCTGCTCAAATCCTTCTTTCTCATAAAATTTCTTTCGCTGAAGCGCCACCATATCCGCATCCACAGTCTTATATCCGGCCACAGCCATGGCCATGGCACTCATCTCATGTGAGCTTTCAGGCGATACAAGATAGTGCGCCACAGCCACATCATAATATGGTGCCGTCCACTCCACACCATATCTGCGTAGCACCAGCATACTGCGCTTTACATCAGTGCTGCATATGGTCACATGCGGTGCAGCAAACAGCGGAGCCAGAAGCGCACTCACTTCCGGCTGCTCTGTTGGCATCACCGGATAAGCAATATATGCAGTCTTTCCGTCAGGCCGGCTTACTGCCACTCCGCGCAGCACGGCACTCATGGCCTCTTCTCCGGTGGCATGCACACTCACTCCGCACAGTCCTTTTTCTATACCTGTTAGCGGCTCAATAAATCTTGAAATTTCTTCTATGCTTTCCAGGCGCTCATAATTTTGCTCACCCTTGGATGCAATATTAATTGACTCACCGCTTTCTTCCACGCTGTCAAACAGTGACCCCATGGACACATTTTTTTCTGTGGCTTTTTCTGTTTCAGCTTCCGGCTGCATACGTGACAGAAGACTCCGGAACCCAAGGCGTTTATAAATATCTCGCAGGGCCTCCACGTCAGGTTCTCGCCTTACTAAATCTTCCGGCTGTATTTCCAGCGGCACACTGGTGCAGATTGTCACCAGCTCTTTTGAAAACTCTATCTGACGCGCATTATCTTCTATCTTCTTTCTCAGCGCCCCCTTGAGTTCTCCCGTATTTTTTATCAGATTTTCCACGCTTCCAAACTCTTTAATAAGCTTGGACGCCGTCTTCTCTCCCACTCCGGGACAGCCGGGTATATTGTCACTGGCATCGCCTTCCAGCGCTAACAGGTCTATCACCTGAAGGGGATTCTCTATATCATAACGCTCACACACCTGCTGCGGACCGCGTATCTCAAAACCCTTGTTCTGAAGTGCCGGACGGTACATGAAAACTCTTTCATTCACTAACTGCCCGTAATCTTTATCCAGCGTCATCATATAAGTGGTGAAGCCTTCAGCCGCTGCCCGCACGGAGAGAGTACCTATTATATCATCAGCCTCATAACCTTCTTTTTCCAGCACCTCTATACGCATGGCCTTCAATATATCCTTTATATAGGGTACGGAAAGGGTGATATCTTCCGGCTGCTTGTCTCGCTGGGCCTTATACTCGGGATACTGTTGGTGACGGAATGTCTTTCCGCCCGCAGGATCAAAACACACCGCCATATAGCCCGGATTCTCTTTCTTTATAACGTCTTCTATGGCCGTACAGAAACCGTAAATAGCTGACGTATTAAGCCCGTCGGCACTCATCCGCGGACTGCGCAGCAGCGCATAGTAAGCACGGTATATAAGTCCGTAGGCGTCTATTAGAAACAGTTTTTTATCTTCCATGGCGTTTTCTCTGCTGTGTTTTTTTCTTTTTCTCTTTATTCTTAATTAATATAGAGTAACAAGCCTCTTATTAATCAACTCAGCTCCAGCATCCGCTGAATGGGTCGCAGTGCCTTACGCGCTAATTCTTCATCCACCACTATCTCCGGACTCTCTTCCTCCAGACAGCGGTAAACTTTCTCCAGAGTGTTAAGCTTCATGTAATTACATTCTTTACATCCGCAGCCGTTCTCCTCCGGAGGCGCTGGTATAAAAGTCTTGTCCGGACACTCTTTCTGCATCTGGTGAAGTATACCGCTCTCGGTAACCACTATGAATTCACGCGCGTCACTTTCTTTTGCATACTTGAGCAGTACCGCTGTACTGCCCACTACATCAGCCATCATCTGCAGAGGACGCTTACACTCCGGATGCACCAGCACCTTGGCCTCAGGATGACTGCGCTTAAGTTCCATAAGTTTCTCACCGGAAAACTGCTCATGCACATGGCACGCACCATCCCAAAGTAACATCTCACGTCCTGTTATTCTGTTTATATAGTCTCCTAAATTGCGGTCAGGCCCGAATATCAGCTTAGCATCCTTGGGAAAACTTTCCACTATCTTGCGGGCGTTTCCTGATGTTACCAGTACATCTGTCAGAGCCTTCACACCTAAGGAGGTATTGACATAGGAGATTACCGTATGGTCTGGATGCGCCGCTATAAATTCTGCAAACTTATCTGCCGGACAGCTGTCAGCCAGTGAACATCCTGCCTCCATGTCGGGAATAAGCACCTTCTTGTCTGGACACAGCACCTTGGCGGTCTCACCCATAAAGTGTACTCCGCACAGAACTATTATTTCCACATCCTTTAATCCAGATGCTATCTGTGCCAGCGCCAGGGAATCGCCTATATAATCCGCCACATCCTGTATGGCGCCACGCTGGTAGTAATGGGCTAAGATAACAGCCTTCTTCTTTTTCTTGAGTTCTTTTATCTTGTCCTCAAGTTCTGACTGGTTGCTGACACTCATTTTATCTTTATTAGTTTATTTAATTTTTTAATTCTTTGTTTAAAGAAGAATAAGGGATGTCAATATGTTTGATAACTTTTTGGCTCTTTTCTTGCTTTTTTCACTTATTGAACTCTGACTTATGGTTATTGACACATTACTAACACCATTATTCTCTATAAATCAGTTATTTACAAAAGTTATTGACACTGTGTCAATAATGTGCAAAGTTAATAAATTAATTCTTTAAATGTTTCAATAACTGTACATAAAGCTGTTGATATTATCTCATTATCTTTTATCCCGTTCTCTTGCATCTGTGCTTTGAGCGCTTATATGGATTTTTTATCCACTTTTCCAAAAATATTTCATAACAACTTGTTGACATCTTATCAACACCTTATCAACACCCCTTTTTTCTCTTCTTTATATATACCATCTCACACCTCCTTTCTTCTCTCATTTTCCACCTCTGAGATAAACCACAGGCTTTGCTTTTATATATCAAAAGAACTCTCTTATTCTCCACCGGCTGGTCTGAACAGCATTTATTATAAACATACAGTTAACTTCTGCTATGTCTTCATATTTCTTTGCCACTGCGCGGTCACAGCCACCTGACAGCCAGATACGGTTTATAGCCTCAGCTGCCGTGGCACGCCGTAAGTAAATACTAAGGGTATCAGAATTGGATCCGTCCGGCAAAATTGCGGTAAAATACTGTGATTCCTCATCCATCACCTCACTCACTTTAAAATCCACCAGGCCGCCTAATTTCCCCATTATGTAAACAAAACTATCTGCCACCAGACGCCTCAGTAATATTTCATTCTCCTGACCCAAGATTCCCGGAACATTCTCTTTATTCCTGCCGCAAAGCTCACTCACAGCGCTCTCAGCCATAATCTCATTTATTATATCATTAACATCAATCCTTGTTTCCATAGTATTCCTCTCTTCTTATTATATATTAAAAAATATGATACCTAACAACTAATAACTAAATTAACTCTGCAGTACTTCTTTATCAGATTCAGCGCCCGCAGTGGCTCTATGAAATAGCGTCCCGGATGCTGATATGCTAATACATAACTCAGCGCCGCACTCAAACTCAATCCCGGTCTCTGCTGCTGCCGGGCCTGAACCTTCTCCAGAAGCTCGGCCCAAAACATGTCACGTTCTGTTTCTCGCGGAACTGTATCCTTCTTACGCAATGATAAAAGCCGTTTATATGCATGCTCATAATCCACATAATACTCCCGCGGACCTCGCTTCAAGGCTTCAGTCACCACCTGACTCACACTTCCGTAATGTCCGCTTTCACTCAGTTGCACACATGTTTTCAGAAAACTCATGTTGCGCTCTTTGATAAAGGTCTTTTCCATAATCCTCTTTTTATTTTATACTCTATAAAATTTCTTCCCCGATATTTATTTTAAATACTATTAAATACTTTTGTGTTGGCAAAGATATTTTTAAAAATTGAATTATGCAAGTAAATTATTGAATATATACAATATTTATTTCACTTAATCTTGACCATCTTCCTCTTACGCTCATTTATAAAACTTCTGAAAGTCAGTAGAAGGTCACTTAGCGCAATGGTGGCATTACGTGTCTGCTGCTCATACATAGCCGCTCCCTGATTCATGCTCACCTTACCCGTCAGCGCCTCTGTCACACCGGAAATATCATCAAACATTTTCATCTGCAGTGTCAGCAGGCGGAAAGCGCCGTCAGCTCCGGCAGGAGTCACCACCTGCTGAGGAAGATACTGACCGCGGCCCGTGATGGGTATAACACCGTCAGTCTGCGCCCATGCCTCACACACGCGGTCCCAGCCGTAATCTTTAGGCAACTGGTCCGTAGGAAAGAGAAGCACACCCTTGGCCGCTGAACTCACTATCCTGTCCATAACCGCTATAAGCCTGTTTATATACCTCTGCTGGTCTATCACATCCTCCACAAAACTGTGGACCTCCCCGTCAGTAAGAGGATAAAACTTTACCGTAAAGGGATGTTCCTCACACGGACTCTCTTCCTTAAGCACCGTTCCGTCCGGAGCCAGCCATCGGCACACCCACTGCATTACCACTTCGCCGCTCTCACGTTTTATGCTGGCCTCATGTTTCCACACCTCCACCACACGGCAGCGCCCCGCTGCGCCTCTGTAAAAATTCTCCTCGCGGCTCCCGCCTAATAGCGGGCTCCCCTCATCTGCACTGCAAAGACTCTTGTAAAGGTTACGCAGCCACTCCATTCTCCTAACTTCACGCTTACCCATGCTCTTGAGAAGCTGAGGCATAGACAAATCATGACACTGGCCTATCAGTTCTATATCGCGTCCCAGCGGGTCCCGGTAGGCATTTACAAAAAACATGGGAATATTTACATTGCTCACCGCTGTAGCTCCCTTTTCATCCGCACCGGGCAGCGCTCTCAGATACTGCACCGCGCCGCCTGATATGAGAAATTCCTCTAACATTCTGCAGTCCAGTTCAAATAAGGCCTCATCCGCTGCACTGTTTCCATAATACTTCTTTTCCTCATTATCAGCCCGGTATCTGCCCACCACAGTCTTCACCATGCGCCTAATCAGATTATTGGTGAAAGGAGGCCGCCCGTCTCTTGACACAAGATATTCCTCACGCACTGCACGGTTATTATGGTCGTAGACTATATCGCTCCACTGATCTCCGTATGTATATTTCTTATATCGCCTGCGCCGCTTTCTGAATTCAGCGCCTTCCATCCAGGTCCGGCACGCTGTCTGAAGCAGTTCTATATCCTTTTTCATCTTCTTCTCCTTTTTTCATCTTCATTTTCCACCTTTACGCTCTAAAATACATTTATATCCGCAAGTACACCGTCATCCACTCGGTAAAGCTCCGGGCCCGTATCTGTGGTTACCATAACCTCCTCAGGAATTCCAAAATCAGGGTTGGCGGCCGGAAAACACAGATAATAATTCTGGAAACTCAGCACTCGCGGATGCAGACTGTCAGCCCGGCAGTAAGGATTGCCTTCTCGTGCAAGCAGTGCCGTGGTACCCTCCTCAGGAGCTGCCGCCCGTTTCCATCCCGGAAGACGGCAGCTTATCAGCTTCCGGGTCATTAGCGGCACACTGAGCTTGGTACACCCGCCGGAGTAGGGCTCTGTATGACAACTGGCATACACATCTTCAACATCCGTTACCCTTTGGTCTCCGCGGTCCAGCAGTTCCAGATACCAGCGCCGCATACGTTGTTCCAGAAATTGGTTCACATCCATTCCATCATAAACCTCCACATTGCAGCTCTCCTCTGCAGTCTCAAATCCCGCGCGCTTACGCCATATCTCCAGCATCTCACTGCGGCTATAGTCCCTTATCATGATATGTAATTTTTTAATCCCTATTCTTAATAACTAATACTCATACTCAGTCACATATCCCACCCACTTACCCATCAACACTCATCACTTAATCACTCATCACTAACACTTGACTAAATTTCCAGGCCACAAACCCTCAGGTGAGCGTCAGGATATCTCAGTACCAGACAGGATGCCTCAGTAAGCACCACCGCGTCAGTATTACGCTGACCGCTCTTGCGTAGGTCCAGAGTCTCTATCTGGAAAGGTATATGAACATACTTGGTTACATACTCAGGGTCTATAATCATACCGTCTTTCTCATGTCCGCACTGGTCAAATATCTCTGAATGGACCACATACAGACTTCCAAAATTGCTGCGGATTTCCTTGAACTCTATACCCCACTTGCACATGGTATCCCCGGCACTGATAACCTTGGTGTAATTAATCTTGCTCAGAGATTCTATCAGCTTGGTACCACCCACCAGAATCTTATGCTTGGAACCGGCATTCTTGGTGAACGCCGTGCCGCACAGCTCTATCAGGTCCTTTTCATCCGTTGACGTCAGCGGATACTCATGTTTGCGTGTAGTCTGGGTCCAGATACCGCCGGTCAGATAAACAGGCTCTTTCTTGTTATAATCATAAACCTTGGCCGGAATTCCAAAAAGGAAATTCTTTTCCATACCCATACGCATGTCTATTATCGCAGCCTCTTCCTGGTCTGAAAAACTCCAGTCAGCCTCTTTCTCCGCTATCTTGGTAAGCGTGCTCTCCTCCACCTGCATTTTGAAAATCTGACAGTAATTGCCTGACTTACGCGGCAGCGCCGCAAACTGCGGACTCTGTACATCCAGTTCCGTGGCTGCACGGCCCATACGCACCACCTTGGTACCCGCGCTGGTAGCCGGAATACGCATCACTGGCTCACCATCCTCCTCATCCTTGATTCCGTTAACCGGGCATATGGTAACCTTTCCGTTATTCTCCGCCTCAAGAACATAACCCACCAGAGGTACCTCATCCTTTCCGTGCTTAACCATCAGATCAGGGAACAGCACAGTCTCACTGACATCAAAAATGTTATTATCCTCCGTTCGCATGGCTATACACGGGGTATCTCCGCGATACTCGGCATACTCATCCATGGCTGACGTCAGCACAGTCTCTGTCTTCTTGGTATCCACACTGTAATACTCCACGCGCATGGCTCCCGCGTGGCGGCTCGTGCCGCAGCGGCTAAGCTGCTCTATGGGCGTGGACATGGGCCGCACCTTTACTATCCTTTCATCTATACTGTTCAACAGCAGCCCTTCAGCATGCTCATTTAACAGTTCTGTGCTCACTGCGCCGCCTGATACCTGGGTTCCGCCGGCTGCACCGGTACTGATTTTTACATTGTTTTCCATAGCTTTTGTGTTTTTAATTGATTAAATAATTGAAAATAAAATAGTTAAACTTAGTATTGTATTATGTTATGAAAACTGGTTTCTTAGCTTCCTCGCCGTTTCTGATGCAAAATTACCATCCCTCGCAAGCCATAATTATCCCTTTACGTTTTTTCCACTCCTTTTGTCATACCTTTTTTATTTGATTAATTGAGTATAAAAAATTACCTTTGTAACGTATCTTACTGTACACTTGTGCTTTATTTTACCAAGTAACCAAAAATGAAAAAAAACATAATCTGGATACTCTCCACCATTCTTTTAGCTGCTGCCGTGGTCTGTGGCATCTGGTTTTACAGTCGCAATCAGCGTCAGCAGGACCCGCGCAGATACCTTCTCTCTTTTGTACCGGATAAAACGCCTTTCATTGCTGTTATTAATGGAAATGACCTTCTTAAAAATGCCGGATACACTGATTATCAGCCCGGTATACCTGTTGATTTACCCATTCCTCTTTCCTCTCTTAAAACCATGATAGGCAGTTCTGATGCGGAATTTCTTAACAGTCTTGCTGCAGCGGAGGGTATTAACCTCAACGCCATGGTTTTAGCCACATGGTATCGTGAGGATGATTGGTTGCATCCTCTCCTCATGGCCTCGGTCACTGACCATGACAAACTTACCGCCTCTTTGAACGGAATTGATGAACTTGAAGCCACTTCAGGCTCTCAGGGAAAAATATGGTCCGTGAATGGTAACTATATTTTTTATATCCCTGATAATGAAGATGTTTTATTCATGACTGAAGCCATGTGGGTGGAGAAATCAAATGGTGATTACAGTTGGGAAGACCCGGAGGATGCGGTCGCGTCCATGGTTAAATTCATTAAATCTTCTGAGTCCTCACACCTCGCTTCCTGGAAAACTGATTATCTTGTACGGCCGGAACTCAGCGCTTCCGCCCTGCTGGATAAAAAAAATTTGGAATCAGGTATGCGCCCTAAGGATGCAGAATATTTCAAACAATACTTGGATTTAATGGACGCCTCATGGCAGTATTTGGGCCTCCAGGCTAATCTTGATAATCAGACTCTTAAGGCTGTTGTTAACGCTCTGGACGCGCAAGGTCGTTTCACTGACCTTACCAATATGGAAGTCTCTTGTAAGCGTACTCCCACACCCACTGATAATTCTGTGGGATTATTCCTGCCGGTAAGGCAGTTCTGCTCATCTGAAGATTTCCGTTATGAGTTTGCTCACTTCCTGGGGGATATGCTGTACAGCGGTTCTGAAAGAAATGATTATTGGAGTAGTAATTATTCATCTGACACTACGGCCGTTAATCAGTCTCCGCGTTTCACGGAGGACCAGGTATTTATTTACCGGTCTCTTAAAGACAATCTGATGAATCTCAACAGCTTTGCCTGGAGAATGAATTTTTATGATTCATCCTTTGATGTTCAGGAGCAGCTGCAGTTTACTTATGAACGTGATGCCTTGAATTTTTATAACACGCTGTATAATAACCCTGTACCGTATTTTAGAAAAGATTTTTCAGGCCTTAAGATATATAACCCGGAAATATATGGAAATAAGGTTGACCTCACCATGACGCAGAATGATACTTATGTCTGGTTCGGGCAGCCCATGGAGGATCATTTACAGCTTCATCCTCTGGCATTTGCTTTTGCTAATCTCTCCCGCAGTGACCTCTCCGCTCTTGCACAGGGCTTTTCTCCCAAATTCGGTATCAAGGCCTCATGTGATGTCACTCAGCGCGCAGCTGTTTTAAAACTCACGCTCACGGAAACGGATAAGACTCTGCTGGAAAACATCTTTGACACTCTTAAACTTATGTCCAGCATCCTTTAAATCACAGATTTATTATTTTAAATTTACACATATGAAACTTAAATTTAAAGTTGCCTCTCTGGCACTCTTTGCGCTTGCGCTCTTTGTAAGTTCATGTTCCAAGTCTGAATTGACTCCGGAAGAAGCTGCTGCAGCAATGATTAATCTTGTTCCTGATAACGCTGACTTTGTGATGGCTGGAAACCCGGAAGTATTCCTAAACTCCGCCGGAGTAGTTTGGGAGGATAATCATTTCTCCGTCTCATCTGAGAATCCCTACAAATCACGCATTGAAAAGAAAATTGAACGCCTGGATGAGGTGGGTGCCTTCCTTGACCTCTCTAATGTGGTGATTTACGGAAAATACACCTCCGTGGATGATGTTAACGCCTTAGCTTATGTTACTGATGCTGAGGGATGTAAGAAATACATCAAGACTGAAGAAAGCCTCAAGGAAGAAGATGGCTACTTTGGCTTTGTAAAAGATAATTTTGCTCTGGTGGTGGATAAAAAACATATTGCCCACCTCCTGTCTGCCTCTAACTTCACTTCTGCTGTCCGCTCTGTGGAAAAAGCTGTAAAAGCCGCTGAAGAGGAAAAGGATAATAAGGCGGCATGGAAAAGTGACCTCCTCAAAAACGGTTCTGAAGGTCTGGTAGCTCTCATTAATCTCAAGAGCATACCCGTTGACATTTTCGCCCTTACCGGACAGCAGAATTCACGCAAATTCTTTAACTCTGACGTGGAATATCTCAGCGCCACAGCTAAGCTGGACGGTGCCACAGCCTCTGTTTCCATCAAGACACTGGATAAGGACGGCAACAACATTGAATACACAGCCGCTGATTACCGCTCTTATTCTTCACCCGCCGCTGCCCTAAAGCGTCTCCCCGCAGGTCTCCAGGCTGTCTGTGCCACAGGCATGGTTACAAATCTTGCCAATATGCCGCTGCCTGATGCAGTCCCCGCTGAATTTCATCAGCTCATACGCACCCTCCAGCAGTCAGGAAACGCCCTGGCTTTGGGTGTGAACTTTGATTTCAACTCACCCGCTGACGCCATGGTTTCTGTCTTTGCCGCCATGGAATGTAAGCCCGGTACTGCTCAGGAGGCTTATGAGGCTCTTAAACAGGCCATGAATGATTTTGGTTTGCCAGCCTCTGCAGGACAGTTTGACGGCAAGGACGCTCAGATAATCCCGGAATTTGAAAACCTCAGGTCTCTGGCTCTTTACGTTGACGGTGACTTTGTTATGTTATCACCCGTTGGCTCAGCTCTGGCCCCGGCCGGAAGTGATTACGGCATTAATTCACTGGGTGGTTACGCCATTGATATTGACACCTTCCCCGGAAAGTCTGATTTCAAGGGAATAAAGGGTGTGCTGAACGTTACCATGACAGGTGCTGACGCCACCGTGACTCTCCCCGGTCAGGAAAAATTCATCCTCGGCCTCATGCAGATGGCCGGACGCTGATAAAATCCTTATCTCTCGGGAGTACTCCGTGCAAGGGTACTCCCGGGGGTATTCTTTATCATAACCCCCCATTTTTCATAGACTCTCTTCTTCTACTCATACTTTCAACTTTAACACACATTCTCCTCCGCACCGCTCGTCAGGCACTCTAATTAGTTTTATATCAGGCACATGCAACGCATTGATTCCATCTCTTTCCGCAATGTCCTCCCTCAGGTCTTCCGTGAGGTCAGTGACAGCACAGCCATAACGGACAGTCAGGTATGGCTTGCTGATTTCTCCCTCAAAAGGCCCGGGCAGTACATCATTGAGGCCGCCTCCGGTACCGGTAAATCCAGCCTCTGCAGCTTCATGTACGGGAACCGCCATGATTATGACGGCCACATCCTCTTTAATCAGACTGACATACGCTCATTCTCCATGGAGGACTGGTGCCGCATAAGACGTTCACACCTGGCCCTGCTGCCACAGGAAATGCGCCTCTTTCCGGAACTTACCGCCGGTGAGAATATCTTGCTCAAGAACAGACTCACTGACTTCATGACAGAGGAGCGCATACACCGTCTGCTGGAAGTCTTTGAACTGGATCACAAATACAACGTCCCGGCCGGACGTCTTTCCATTGGCCAGCAGCAGCGCGTGGCACTCATCAGGACTCTGTGTCAGCCTTTTGACTTCATCCTTCTGGATGAGCCTGTCAGCCACCTTGATGCTGCAAATAATGCCCTGGCGGCTCAGATGATTCTGCACGAAGCCGCTGCACAGCAAGCCGGTATTATTGTCACCTCTGTGGGTAATCCCTTGCTAATCACTGATTACACACCTGTAACCCTATGATTTGCTTACCATGGTCTGGAATTTATTAAAAAAGAATATCAGCGCCCCGCAGATTACCGGCTATGCCGTGGCCAATCTCATAGGTCTGGCAATTGTCCTCACTGCTGTCAAATTTTACACTGACATTCACAGCACTTGGACTGCCGGTGACTCCTTTGTCAGTACTGACTATCTTGTTGTATCCAAGCCGGTGCCTCTGATTGCAACCGGTGCCGCTAACTCCGCCACCACATTCTCTGACGCTGAGATTGAAGACCTCCGCGCACAGCCCTGGGCGCAGCAGGTGGGAGTTTTCACAGGTTCTGATTATAATGTCAGTGCGCATCTTGAACTGGGCGGACGCCATATGTCCACAGCACTCTTCTTTGAGTCCATTCCTGATGAATTTTATGATATCACCCCTGCCGGATGGGACTGGACACCGGACACCTGCAACCTCCCCGTAGTACCCATAGTGATGTCCAAGGATTACCTGGCACTGTATAATTACGGCTTTGCTCCAGCACGCGGAATGCCACAGATTTCTGAAAATATAATAGGACGCGTGCCGCTTACTGTGGCTCTGGCCGGTAACGGCCACTATGACCGCTACCCCGCTAAAATTGTGGGCTTCTCCTCACGCCTGAACACCATTGCTGTCCCCCAGACCTTTATGGAATGGGCCAATGAGCGTTACCGTGACTCCCTCACTCCCCATGAGCCGCCGGGCCGTCTCATTATCAAGGTCAACTCTCCCGGTGACCCTGCCATTACAGAATATTTTGAAGAAAACGGTATAGAAGTGGGAGGTGACAAAGCCGGCTCAGGACGTGCCGTTTATCTCATGTCCGTGGTCACGGCGGTAGTGGTGGTGGTGGGTATAATCATCACTGTGCTGGCTGTCTTCATTCTCATGCTCAGCATTTTCCTGCTAATGCAGAAAAACCGTGAGAAACTCCGTGACCTCATGCTCCTGGGTTACTCACCGCACCAGATTTGCGTGTACTATTACCGTCTGGTGGGATTTGTTAATCTTGCCATACTCGTTGGTGCTCTGCTGTTTATGTTCATTGCCTCATCCCTGTGGCAGAAACCGCTCAGAGCGCTGGACATCGCAGGCAGCTCTCCGCTGTGGGCCATTTTATCCGGTGTGCTCATTATTTCCCTTATCACAGCACTTAACTTCTTTACAATACGCCGCCTGGTACGCCGTTATTTTTAATAATGTAATTTCTTACTCATAATGAAACTGATATCTTCACGCAAAATCATTATTACAGCCGCACTGGCCTCTGCTTCTGTATCAGCGTCAGCTCAGATAAACAATAACTCTGCCGGTGGTTACCTGGCAAGAGCTAACCGTCTGTACCTCAACGCTGATTATTCCGGAACCGCTGACCAGGCACGGCGCGCACTCAGCCTTGATGCCTCTTCAGTTACCCTTACTTATGAAGAGCGCATGCAGGCACGTTATCTGGAGTGTGTGGCCGCTTATCATCTCAGGGGAACACAGGCCCTCCCGGCTCTCAGGGCTTTCATCGCTGACTATCCCGCCTCACTCAGCTGCTCACATGTAGCTCTTCTCATTGGTAACTGCATGATGGAAGATTCCTATGCTGAAGCTCTCCGCCAGTATCTCACCATTAATCCTGACAGCCTTACCCCTGACCTCCGGGACAGCCTCTATTATAAGACCGCTTACTGTTACATGATGCTGGGTGAACCAGACAAGGCACGGAATTATTTCAGTAAACTTCTCAGCGGTACTGACTTTGCACCAGCCGCCCGTTTCTATACCGGATACCTTGATTACCTGGCCGGAAACTTCTCTGATGCGGAAAAGATGTTCACCTCAGTGAACTCCACCACCGCCCCCGGAAATATGGCTGACTATTATCTGGCACAGATATATTTTTACCGCCACGATTGGCAGAAGGCCCTTTCCACCGCCCGTAAGGTCCTGCGTCACAGTGATGTTAACTCTGAATTCACCGCTGAGGCTAACCGCCTTGCCGGTGAGTCACTTTACCATATGGGAGATGCTGACGCAGCCATCCCCTATCTCCGCAGCTATGTACAGGCTGTGGAAGTGGCACAGCCCTCATCTCTTTATGTACTGGGTCTGAGTGAGTATCAGAACGGACAGTACACACGCGCCGTGGAAACCCTCAGCCGTGTCTCTGAACTGGATGACGCCATGGGCCAGAGCGCTTCTCTCTACATTGGCCAGGCCCTGCTGCGCACTGATAACCTTGACGGCGCACTCATGGCCTTTGACAAAGCCCTTCACCAGAGCCACGATGCCAAGGTTCAGGAAGCAGCCTTCTATAATTATGCCGTCACCAAGTACCGCGGCGGTAACATACCTTTCGGCTCTGCCGTTGACACCTTTGAGGAGTTCCTGCGCCGTTATCCTGAAAGCACTTATGCACCTGACGTACAGGAATATCTGGTCACAGGATACATGACAGAAAATGATTTTGAAGGAGCGCTCAACTCCATAAACCGCATGAGCCACCCCTCTAAGAAAGTACTGGCTGCCAAGCAGCAGGTGCTCTACACTCTGGGAGGCCGTGCCCTGGCCACCTCTGATGCGCCGGGTGCACTTAAACTCCTGCGTCAGGCACGTGAACTGGCAGCCTATGACAGCGCTGTGGACCTGGAGACTTCTCTCCTGATGGGTGAGGCTCTTTATCTCACTTCTGACTATGAAGAAGCCAGGAAGGAGCTGCAGAGATACACCTCCGCACGTAATCCGCGCAACCTCAGTGTGGGACTTTATGATCTGGGTTACACTGAATTTGCCCTGAAGAATTATCCGCAGGCCCGCGCTGCATTTGAAAAACTTCTGGAGCAGCCTGAGTTGAATAACGCCATTGCAGCTGATGCCACAGCACGCATTGCTGACATCCTATATTATAATGTGGAAATTCAGCCCGCGCTGGAAATGTACGCCCGCGCTTATGAGCTGGCTCCCGCTGCCGGTGACTATCCTCTCTTCCAGCAGGCCATGATGAAAGGTCTGGCAGGGGACAACAAGGCCAAGCAGCAGCTCATGCTGAATATGATTGCTGAGTTCCCGGGTTCCGCACTTGTCCCGGAAGCTTACCTTGAACTCTCTGACTGTTACGTCCAGGCCGGTGATAATAATATGGCCGGTGAGATTTACACCCGCCTGATGAATGACTATCCCGGAACTGAGCAGGGACGTACCGCTTTCCTCCGCATGGCCATGCAGCAGATGAATGGAGGCAACAACCTGCGCGCTGAAGAAATCTTCCGTGACCTCATCCGCCGTTATCCCACCTCTGAACAGGCCCGCGTGGCCACTGATTACCTCAAGCGCACTTCCGCCTCTGCCGGTACGCTGGATGAATTCCAGGCCTTCCTGAGCTCCGTGGATAATGCTCCTGAGCTGGATGTGGCTGAGGCTGAAAACCTGACATTCTCCGCCGCTGAGGAAGCTTATGAGGACCGCCAGGACACTTCTCTGCTCACAACTTACCTTAACTCTTATCCCTCAGGTACTTATGCGCCCGCTGCCTTAGGTTACCTCCTGGACAGCGCTCTGGCTGCCGCTGATGATGACAAGGCATACACTTATGCCTCTGAGCTGATTGAGAAATTCCCTGATAACTCCCGCACTGAAAACGCACTGCTGATAGCCGCGGATATAGACTATAACGCCGGACGCGGAAATGCAGCCCTCACCAAGTACCGCACACTGGAAGAGAAAGCATCACAGGCCGCAACCCTGAACGCCGCCCGTGCCGGACTCATGCGCGTAAGCCGTGACATGGGTGACTACCCCGCCGTAAAGGCTGCCGCTGAGGCTCTGCTGAGTTCTTCCACCTTAGGTGCGGAGGACAAGACTGAAGCCCTCTTCTCACGCGGTCTTGCAGCTGAAGGCATGGGAGACAATGACGCCGCCCGCGCTGACTGGAGCCGCATTGCATCCC
The DNA here is from genome assembly GCA_947175205.1 of uncultured Porphyromonadaceae bacterium. Lineage (GTDB taxonomy): Bacteria > Bacteroidota > Bacteroidia > Bacteroidales > Muribaculaceae > CAG-873. Next base: position 38,523 of record CAMWLS010000019.1, read on the forward strand.
TTACTGATGACCTTTACGGTGCCAAGAGCGCCTTCTATCTGGCCCAGAATTATTTTGACAACGGTGATTTTGCTTCCGCACGCACCACAGTGGAAGCACTTAACGGCTCACGTACACCTCACCAGTACTGGCTGGGACGCGGCTTCATTCTCCTGAGTGACATTCTGGCTCAGGAAGGACGTAACTTTGAGGCTGCAGAGTATCTGCGCGCGTTGCGGAAAAATTACCCCGGTCAGGAAAGCGATATATTCCAGAAAATAGACACACGCCTGAGCGCATTGGAACAATAATTTTCATCTTAAGCATTATGATTACAGATAATAAATACATACTCTCCGCTGCCATCTTCTCTGCCGCTGCCTTTGCCACCCCTGCGGCTGTGGCGCAGAGTGCCACCTCTGTTATAAATATTGACCGCACCATTGTGCCTGAGCAGCGTGCCGCCACTCGCATGGGTTCTTTCAATCCCACCATTTTTGTGCCGGAAACTGAGAAACGCACCCTCAGTGTCACGGAGTACACGGGCACCGCACCTCTTACTCCCATGCTCACACGGCTGAGTCCGGCCCGCTATGATGACACCGTGGCCCTTTACAAATACAGAGGATACGCCCTGGCAGGTTATTTCCCGCTGGCTGAGACCGCTGTTGCCGCCGGATACCGTTTCCTTGATAATTCAACCTCCACCGTGGGCGCATGGCTGAATTATGACGGAAGCGCTTACAAGACCCATGACTTCAAATTTAATGACCAGAACGTGGCGCTGGACCTTTACGGCACCCACTCATTCAAATGGGGTACCTTCAGTGCCGCCCTGAATTATACGTACCGCCACGCAGGTGTGAAATCAGATGAGTTCACGGCCGGAAAGCTTGCTGACCCCGCCGGACTCAACACCTTTGACGTGACACTGGGCTTCACCTCTGAACGTGGACGCAAGATAATCTGGGACGCAGCCGTAAAATATGACATGAACCGCTACAGCTCAGCCGTGTACGGGCGCGGCTTAAATTATGAAGTTGTTGACTGGATGAACCAGGGCAAAGGTGCCCTCTCTGACCTTTTCAACTTTAGCGGTTCCGTGGCCTTCGGGGCTCAGAATAACCGTCCCCGGGGCGGTATAGACGCTGAGATAAGTTATTTCAGAAGCCGTGGCCTTAATATCCCTGACATCCCACATCTGACGCTTCCCGGAGGATGGAATATTTATCCGGTTGTGGACCATCACCTGACAGAGTATGCGCTGACACCTTTTGTGAATTTTAGCTCAGGCAGTTTCACCGCACACGTGGGCATACGTTTCATGCTTCATGAAGGCTGGGATGAGTCTTTCCATGTTGCTCCTGACATTAACCTGGCATGGAAGCCCTCAGGTACTTTTGCCATCTTTGCTGACTTTGACGGAGGCACCGTCATGAACACTCTGGCCTCAGCCACTGACTATACTCCTTATATCCCCTCATCCATGGCCTACACACCCTCTGACCTTGACATCACAGGTCGCGTGGGCTTCAGGGTAGGGCCCTTCAAGGGTGCCGCACTGGAGGCTTACGGTGCTTACGCACATGTATCTCAGTGGCTCATGCCCTCAGTTTATGAGCATTTCCAGTCACACGGAACGGCTTACCTCTCTGAACTTCCTCAGGGAGTACTCTGTAACCGTGACCTCCACGGCTTCATGTTCGGAGCGCGCCTGACATATTCTTATCGCCATAACCAGCGCGCGTACCTGAGTTATGAGCACGCCCCTGTCTCAGTTGACAAAGGCTGGTACCAGTGGCGCGACCACGCATCCACCGTGCTTCACGCCGGAGTGGAATACAGCCCGCTAAAACCGCTCATGCTGTCACTGGATTATGAAATGCGTCGCGGTCGCCGTGCTTATCTCATTGGTGGCACCTCATTCGAGGAGTTAGGCCATGTGGATAACCTCAACTTGCGCGGCACGTATGCCGTGAACTCACAGCTCAGTGTATTTGTAAACGCTGAAAATCTCCTGTGCAAGCGTTATCTTTATCTCCCCGGCATTTACAGCCGCGGCCTCCACGGCCTCTTAGGCGTCACTTACAAATTCTAATACCAGGTTCCCCGGCGTTAACAAATATTGGGGAACGGGGTCTAAAGTCCCACGCAATCTCATGGCGTTTATCTTCATGACGCCCTTGTAAACTCACAACCCGCATATAAGAGAGATGCAGAGCATCTGATTATATACGGGTTTTAACATTTATTAAGGGGGGGGGTACGGATAAATATAATTTGTTATCTCATATCTTTGCCACAGATAATAATTTTAAAGCATGCGTGATTGAAAACTGAGCAGATAATATATTAGCCTATAAAAATATAAAGAGTATAGAAAAATGAAAGCGTGGTTATTACTTATATTATTATCTCTGGTGGTGCCTGGTACGCACGCCCGTCTGAGCGTGGAACCCGGTAATATTCACAAAGAACCCGCCGTGAGTGGTCCGGCGCTTAATGAAACCGCGGTTGACAGTATATTTTTTGCAGAGAAGATTAAGGTCAGAGGGGCGGAGCCGGTTGATTCAGGGACCTCTGATGCCGTGGCAGATGATAATGTTGCGGCTACAGTAAAGGTCTCTGAGAAAGATGTGAAGGAGGCCGGCATGGCCCGGGTGAAGAAACTCAGAATGTGGGGAGGTATTATGGCCGGCGGCAGCGCGGTTTGTATTGCCGGGGGAGTCTGTGGAGGATTGTTCGGTCTGGCAGATTTATGCATGACCTCTGGAGACGCAGATTGGTTAGGTATTGCAGGATTAATAGCTTGCCCCGTCCTTGTAAGCGTCGGTATAGCATTGGGAATACTGTCATATAAGACGTTCAGGAAAGCCAATGAGCTGAAGCTGAGTCTTAAGCCGTCACAGATTACTGACCTCTCTTTCACGGGCAAAAACCGGGTCACCCCCGCCCTTACCATATCCCTGAATTTTTAATAATTATTTATATAAGTCATATAAGTCATATAAGTCATATAAGTCATATAAGTCATATAAGTCA